>JAJRAH010000134.1 GCA_028679985.1 Methanomassiliicoccales archaeon | reverse complement strand
TGGCGACGGGGAGGCATTTGGCTCTGAGAAGATAGGCAATCGGACGGATGTCCTCGTCAGACAATGACTCGAAATTCGCCATTCCTTTGGAGATGACTAGATCTGCTTCCTTGAACTCCTTCCTCAGTCGTCTCCCGATGCGCCCGAGATCGATGCCGATCGCGAACGATCCTGTCGTGAGGACCTCGTCGAACATCTTGTCGATGCCAGTCGAACGAGCGTCTTCCCTGGTGGCATCGGTCAATATGGGTTTGCCTTTGACGACACCTACGACCCTCACTCCGAACCACTTCAGTTCCGCAACGAGCAGTCTGTCGAAGACGATCTCACCGCAATTGTCGAGCAGGAACACGACGTTCTCGGCCTTCTCAAGTATCTCCCTCATCCGAGGAACATCGTTTACTGCAAGTCCCTGACCGATGAGCGTGTCGAACTCGTCCGCGAGCCTCTCCGGATTCGAAAGTGCTGCGCCAATCCCGAAATCAAGAACGTTGCCAGCTATCGCGACCAACGATGCGGCCTCGAGCGGATCTTTGGAGCGCTCAACGAAGTGCCTTGCCTTGACGAATATCCTCTCGGCCACCTCGTTGCTCCGCTTCTTCAGATCGGCGTAGGGGTCTTTGCAAGCCAGCAAGCCGTAGGCCTTGCGATGCACGGCTGTCGCCGTGACAGCGGAGTTCACTCCGGGACGGTACCTCCCGGAAAGCACCTTGACGCACGCCCTCATCACCTCGACCTTCTTCTCAGGGGCACAGAGATTCGTCTCGAAGAGGACTCTCCCAAGAAGGCAAGGGATGCATTCGGCGTCCATCTGCATATGGCGCTCAACCGACTCGTGAGAGATTAACCCTTCGGAGAATCCTCGCCCTCATGGTCAATGGAGATCCGAATCCTAGACGCGAGCGGCCAGCAATTCAAAAGATTTAAGTGAGAACTCGTCGTTTTGCAGACGGGGAGAGGATAGTGGAATCAGTAACCCTCCGCGTCGCGCGCGCTCATCACCAGTCCGAGGTCGGCCTGGGCCGGGCAAGGATCGACTCCAAGACCAGGAAGGACCTAGGCGTCGAGGTCGGTGACGTCATTGAGATCGTTGGCAAGAGGAACACCGCAGCGAAAGTCTTTCGATCCGCCCAGGAGGACGAGGGGAAGGGCATCGTCCGAATGGACGGAATGATAAGATCCAACGCCGGCGTCTCGATAGGAGAGAAGGTGACGGTCACGAAGGCGGACTCGCAGCCGGCATCGAAGGTCCTCGTCGCCCCGAAGATCCCGCAGGGAAAGAGAGTGAGGTTCGGTCAGGGTGTCGAGGATCTCTTCAGGAAGGGACTCATCAACAGGCCCCTCGTGAAGGGAGACGAGATAATCATACCGAACATCGCACTGATGGGAGGATTCCTTCCATTCGTCGTCGTGAACACGACTCCGAACGGAGTTGTCGTCGTTGGCGATCACACAGAACTCAGTGTCAAGACCGAGCCGATGGAAACGGCGGAGCTCGTCGCGCCTTCGGTCACATATGATGACGTTGGGGGATTGGAGGAGGAGCTCCAGCGCGTGAGGGAGATGATCGAGCTGCCGCTCAAGCACCCCGAACTGTTCGACAGGCTCGGCATCGACCCGCCGAGAGGCGTGCTGCTTTACGGACCTCCTGGCACGGGGAAGACCCTGATTGCCAAGGCAGTAGCGAACGAGGCAGGCGCCAACTTCTACGCCATCCAGGGTCCCGAGATAATGTCAAAATACTACGGCCAGAGCGAACAGAAGTTGAGGGAGAAGTTCGAGGAGGCGGAGAAGAACTCCCCCTCGATACTCTTCATCGACGAACTCGACTCCATTGCGCCGAAGAGAGAGGATGTGCAGGGCGAGGTGGAGAGGAGAGTGGTCGCCCAGCTTCTCACGCTTATGGACGGTCTGGGAGGGAGAGGGCAGGTAATAGTCATTGCCGCTACAAACAGAGAGGATTCGATCGACCCAGCCTTGAGAAGGCCTGGAAGATTTGACAGGGAGATCGAGATAGGAGTGCCGACCCGCGAGGGCAGGAAGGAGATACTTCAGATCCACACCAGAGGCATGCCGCTGGCGGAGGACGTGGACCTGGACAAGTACGCGAACGTCTCGCACGGCTTCGTAGGCGCGGATCTGGCAGCACTGGCAAGAGAGGCGGCTATGAAGTGCCTCGGACGGTTGGTACCGGAGCTCGAGCTTGACAAGCCCATTCCCTCTGAGATCCTCGAGAAGGTGAGAGTATTGGCGAACGACTTCGACGAAGCGCTGAAGGAAGTCGAGCCCAGCGCCATGAGAGAGGTCCTCGTCGAGATACCGAGAGTCACCTGGGAGGACGTCGGAGGTCTGGAACAGGTGAAAACGCAGCTGAGGGAGATGGTCGAGATGCCGATCGAAAGCCAGGATTCGTTCAAGCGGATGGGTATCAGACCCGCAAAGGGTGTGCTCCTCTACGGACCTCCTGGCACGGGGAAGACCCTGATTGCCAAGGCAGTAGCGAACGAGTCCAAGGCGAACTTCATCTCGATCAAGGGACCCGAGATAATGAGTAAGTGGGTCGGGGAGAGCGAGAAGGCGATACGCCAGATGTTCAAGAAGGCGAAACAGGTGGCGCCAGCGATCGTGTTCCTCGACGAGCTAGACGCCATCGCCCCTAGAAGAGGGACCGGATCGGACACGAACGTGACGGAGAGAGTGGTGAACCAGTTGCTCACCTCGATGGATGGCTTGGAAAGCCTCGACGGTGTGACTGTCATCGCGGCGACGAACAGACCGGACATAGTGGACCCTGCCCTTCTCAGACCGGGGAGGTTCGACAGGCTCATCCTCACGCCGATCCCTGACAGCTCGGCGAGAACCGCGATACTGAGGATCCATGCTCGTTCGATGCCGCTGAAGAACGTCGATATTGACTACCTTGTGTCGAAGACTGATGGGTTCGTCGGCGCCGATATCGAGAACCTGTGCAGAGAGGCTGCCATGATGGCGCTTAGAGAAGACCGGAACGCGGAGATCGTCGAGGCTAGACACTTCGAAGCCGCACTCAAGAACGCCAAGCCGTCCGTCGACAAAGAGGTCGTGAAGCAGTACGAGAACATAGGCAAGGTCCTGGAGAAGGCTCGCGCCGGTTGGGAAGAACTGGGATCGTACAGATAAGCCAAATGAGTCCTTTGCTCACGAAGGAAATGGGCGGATCAGATACACTTCATCATTCTGAGCCCGTTCGCTCCCGGACTGTAATAGTCGGCAAGATTCTTGACGACAGAAAAGCCGAGTTTGCTGTAAAATCTCACCGCCGCACGACTTCTCTCCCTGACCTCAAGAGTCAAGCGCCTGCACCCTCGCTCAATGGCGATGCTCTCGGCGGAGGCCATGAGTGCCTTCCCGACCCCTCTGTTCCTGCGCCTCTTGTCCACACATATCGAGTACACTCGGGCCGCATCCGTGTCGTCACGAAACAGGAGCATGACGTAGCCGCAGACTCCGTTTTGATCGCAGACGAGAGTGAAGGACTTCGCATGCTCGATCAAATGCTTCAACCTCGTCCGGGAGAACGCGTCCTCAGGAAAGGCTTCCTCCTCGAGCAGCGCCAGAGAATTCAAATCGGAAACGCGTGCCGGCCTCATCATCGATCTACTCACCGGCCAGATGCCTCACGATTCGCTCGTAGACTTCGGGGTTCTTGGCGTCCTCTCCCCCGGCATCGATGTTCGGATTGTCGTTGACCTCGATGACAAGATAGTGCCCGTTGACCTGTTTGATGTCGACACCGTAAAGGCCGTCACCAACGGCCTTGGCCGCCGCCAAGCCGATCTCGACGAGCTTGGGGTCCACATTCCTCAGATCCATCGCTTCGATCTTCGCCCACATCACATGCCCGTTTTCCCTGTGCTGAATCTTCCAGCTGTGGGCCGGCATGACATACTTGCAGACGAACAGCACCTCGCCGTTCAGAGTCGTCACCCTCCAATCGAAATTGGAAGGCACGAACTGCTGCGCGACGATCTCGCTGGTCCTCCTGAAGTACCGCCGGGCGGTCTCGTAGAATGCGTGAATGTCGTCCACTTTCTCCACGTAAGTGGAGAAGCTGCTGAACGGCGCCTTGAGGACGATGGGCGAGCCGAGATCTTCGAAAAGGTTCAGAACCGTCTTCCTGTCCATCTCCCTCTTGCCGAGGAATCTAGTTTCAGGAATGGGCAGACCGGCTCGCATCAGCCTGAGGTACATGTTGATCTTGTCGCAGCAGATGATTATCGAGTCCGGATCATCTATCACTCTGAGTCCGTTCAACTCGGCCATTCTCGACGCCACATAGCAGGCGTTCATAGGATCCGTCGTGGACCGGATGAACAGGGCATCGAAATCGGGTATTCTCCCGATATCCGACCGGAACATGTATTCGAACTGGTGACCCATGTTCATAGCCGCGATCTTGAAGTTCGTGAGCGCGTTGAGCTCCTCGGCCTTGTTTATCGTATAGCGCTCGACAAAGCACGCTATATCTGCCATTCGTTCGCCTTCCTCAGAAGTTTGAGCTCCTTGGGTCTGAGCTGGTGCAGCGGCAAAGGTTCCACGGCGCTCAGGAGGACCTTGCCATTCTCGATCACCCTCACTTTGCACATCGGCAAGTGAAACAGGTTCCAGACCTCTGAGGCAATGGGATCAAACTCCTCAGTAGAGCTTGTGCCCATGACGCACTTGAACTCTCGAATCGACGCATCTCCCTCTATCTTCTGGACGCAGATCGGATACTTGTAGTTCCTGGTGAGAGACTTGCCGATCGTCTTGACGTGCCCCTCCTTGTAGACGATGCTGTGCTTCCTCATGAACGGGTTGATGGGATAGACTATGGCCGGAGGGTCGAAGTACCCGTTCGAAATGTAATACTCAGGAATGTCGATGCCAGCCATCTTGGCCCTTTCCATGCATAGAGGAACGACATAGGCGTCCAGTGATTCCTTCACTTGAGGATATACAGGGATGCCTTGTATCTCCGCCTCAACGCTCTCGTAATGCCCCTCACCCATGTAGCGGTAGTCGCCAGAAATGTTCACGAAGGCACTTCCGTTTGAGTGATGGGGCGGTCTACGGTTTCGCACCATCAGGATACTACCTTGGGACCCGTA
>JAJRAH010000016.1 GCA_028679985.1 Methanomassiliicoccales archaeon | reverse complement strand
GTAACCCTCGTGCGATCGCTCTCCTCGATCGTGTTTTCATGCGAACGGACAGGGCCTGGAGGGGGTTTCCCGTGATCGAGAACAGCGCTCTGGTGCTAAAGGAGGAGTTCAAATTCTGTGACGCGAGGTTGCGCTTCTCGGAGATGCTCGAGAGTCTTCCCGTTATCCAGGACGATCTCAAGGGTTGCCGATGTGGCGAGGTGCTTCGCGGTTTGATAGTCTCCGAGGAATGCCCGGCGTTTGGAACGACCTGTCAACCACGGAACCCTTTGGGGCCCTGCATGGTGAGCAGGGAAGGAAGCTGCAACATCAGTTATCGTTATGGAACGAAGACATCCGCGAAGTGATTCTGTTCCCAAGACAGGAATCCCCATCAGGGTCCGAAGGGTGGGCCGTGATCACCTTCTGAGCATCATAACCGAGAGAACCGATGACCATACCAAGAGACATATCACGGAGACCGCCTCGGTGAGCTCGACATTGGTGAGGACGAGGAATGCAAGTGATACGACGACTGCAACAACGGTCATCGTCCCTGCGATCGGTCCAAATCCTCTTTCATTCCAGAGAGGGCGAACCAGTAAGATTGTTGCAGCGAGTGCCAACCCGAAAAATCCATAGCTTGCGATGGTGTGCGGCAGCCCCGTCGTTATCGGGAATACTCCTACCAGTATCAGGAAGCAGGATGCGCACAATAAAAGAAGACCCCCAATCCTCTGCACGGTCGATTTCTTCATCGATTGCCACAACCCGTAGGCGAATATCAACGAAAGGACACCTTCCAAGATCGCTCCTGAATTGAAGTAGATTGAGCCTGGTCGGTAGCCGCCGAGTTCACTTAGCGTCTGATCTCCCAGGACCCAGTGTCCGTCCATAATGACCGCGACAATCCACATCATGGAGAAGAATCCCGCACCTATGAGTCCTGCGATCGCGCCTATTCTTATCCAAGGGTCTGCGGTCTCTTTCACGAAGCGAGATTGGAGAGGGACCTAATGAAAGCAGAGGGAAATTCCAGGATTTCCCCAGAAATCGATCCACCGAAACATATATGGTGATTGAGAGGATGACATCCGGATAAGCGAAGGAGAGATTTGACGGAGGGGCTGCAGATGGACCAGAACAGTGGCGATTCTAAACCGAAGTCACCTGAGACTCTCGGAATCAACGCGGGATTTCCAGGAGGTTCTGCAGAGTCAAATGGAGTCAGGCGTTCGAAAGCCATTTGCGTGACGCTTCCTCAGGCGGGCAAACCTATGAAAAGCCCCGGCAATTGTCCTGCCGATTTCTCTTCTATTCTTCAGAATTCGGTGCTTTCCTGGATCAATTTCACGGTCTCGGATATTCAGAAGGAGGGGAACGAGATTGCTGTGAGTCTCGGATTCAGCGACTCACTCGTACCGGCTCTCCTGAGCGGCTACTATGCCAACTATGAAGATCGCGAGACCGAGCTGGGCATAATGCTCCCCGCGGTGAGGATATCTGAGTTCGACTTGCGGTCCTATCCTTTGCTCATCCTCGTAAAGAAGGGACTGATCGTAACGGTCCACAGCGAGGAGGTTGTGAGACTCGTTGCGTTCTCCAGGTACGCCGATGTTTATCTGCGCAAGCTGCCGGAGACCATGATTCCCGAGGACAAGCTCACGATGATGCTCGTGCGCATAGTCGATGAGAACAACTCGCGCAATTTCGAACATCTGAGAGAGATAGAGGAGCAAGCTGACTGGATGAGCGAGAAGCTGCTGGACACCTCGTCTCCCAGAATGGAGATTGGAAGGAAGATATACGAGATGAAGCACGCGCTCATTACTTATCTGAACACGCTCTGGAGGACCCTTGCTGTGCTTCACGAACTGAGATACGGGGACGCCGATCTCGTCAGCGACAGCCCCAAAGTACTGTCCAAGTTGGGTCTGTTGGCTGACGACGTCAACCGGCAGATCGAGCTCAGCGAGCATATGTCTGAAGTCCTTGCCTCTGGGCTTGAAGTCTTGCAGTCGCTTTACAACAATCAGCTTCAGATAGTCAACAATCGGATGTCACTTGTGATAACCTGGCTTACCATTCTCGGTACTGCTGTCCTGGTTCCCAACACGCTCGCGACGATCTTCGGCTTCGCCTTTGCCATCGACCAGGAACTCCTATTGTGGACGATGCTTGTGTTGATACTCGCAACCGTCAACGCGACATTTCTGGCCTACTGGTGGGTCATCAGAAGGGTCAATCTCCAGGCAAACGTCGAAGAAGTCCCGCGTAGATAGATGAGTTTGTGTCCAGATACCTCGACGGTGCGTCGCAAGAGCATTTGGGAGTAGTTTCCAAGCATCTCTCGTTTTCAGTCGTAGTTCGAGGTCTAAGCGAATTCCAAAAGGTTTATTAGCCTTCGACTGGAATAGTGACTTTGACCTGCAAAACCGCAGGCGAAAGATAGGAGGTATCTATTTGACATCACAGAAGCTGAAGGACCTGCTGAATAAGGGGATCGCACGTGAGATTCAGGTCGCTGTGCAGTACATGTGGCAGCATGTGCAGTGGGCCGGGCCTGAGCACTTCGCGGTCTCCGACGAGTTCCAGGATATCGCTGTTGCGGAAATGAAGCACGCGGAGAAGATTGCCGAGCGGCTCTGGTATCTTGGCGGTCTTCCGACAACAAAGCCGAACACGATAACGGTCGGCGGGGACCTGTGGGAGATGATCGACAACGATATCAAGGCCGAGTTGGATGCGATCGTCCTGTACAAGGAGATTCAGAAGGTTGCCGCGGCCGAAGGGGATCCGACTACCGAGTTCATATTCAAAGAGATCCTTGAGGACGAGGAAGAGCACCACGATTTCTTCACGTCGGTGAAGGAAGGCAAGAAGAAGAAATAAGGTCTTTATCAAGATAGGTCGCTTTGGTCGATTGCGCTGTCTGGCACGGATGACTCAAGTGGGCCATCGAAGCTAGGGCTTCGTCTCCTGAGTTTGCCCGGGCGTGAGACCATTTTCTTTCCATTTTCAATCGATGATCGATGCATCGATCTTCATTCGAATCCAGGCTCAGGGAAGGAACTCTTGTGCCATCGAGCCGAACAATGACGGAGATCACGCGCTTAACTGTTCTCCAGCATGCTCACAAGGACGTTTCCGAATGTCGAAAGGAATATCCCGGCTGTTAAATACGTAGAAGGACTATCAAAAACTAGGTATTCTCCTTGGTCGAGATTAGAACGGGCGAGGAACTGGCTAACTTCTTGAGGAAAGCCCTTGAGATCGAAGCTGCTTTCGAGTCCGTTTCCCAATGGGAAGGTTACATAAACGTCAAGAAGGACGAGTTTCGGGATGTCATCTTCGAACTCATTTCCGAGTCGGAGAAGCACAGGACCCTCGTCGAATCGATGATTTCGAAGGTCAAGATCTCCCCCGGATCAGCGGCCCTGCCGCTTCAGCCGCACGCATTCAACTTCAAGAACAAGACGGAATTCGAGATCATGATGGACCTTTCTAGATACGAGAAGTTGGCGTACGACACCTACCTGAACATCAAGGAAGCCCTGAAGCATTCCAGTCTTGACAACATCATCAGTGCAGAAGACGTTCCGTTCTTCTTCTCCACACTCGAGCTTCTGATAAGGGAAGAATCGGAGCACTCTGCCCATATTGCCAGCTACGTCGGGAACGTCGAAAGGATCCGTTGAACGCCCCCCTCCTGTAACCGACTCTCACTGCAGATGGAGTATGATGCTGTAGGTGCCCTCTTCAATGGTCGTCTCGACCTTGACTCCTGACTGATAGAAGACATCCAGCATGGGCTTGTTCTCGGCGAGGACTTCGGCCGAGAGGGTCCTTATTCCCCTTTCCTTCGCTATGCGTATCAGGTAGCCCAGCAGAAACGTACCAATGCCCTTGTTCTGCCAGTCGTCGTGAACGGCGAAAGCGACCTCCGCATCGTTCGTCTTCTTGTCCAAGACGTATCTTCCGACCGCAACGATCTTCAGTCTCTCCTTCTCACGAACGACCCCGACTATCGCCATGTTCGTGTCATAGTCGATGTTGACGAACGACTGTAGCTCCCTGTGAGGCATCCTGATCTTCGGGCCCATGAAACGGAGGTAGATCGATCTCTCCGAGAAAGAGTAGAAGAGATCCCTCAGCGGCTCTTCGTCAGTCGGTCTGATAGGGCGGAAGAACACCTGAGTGTCCGCGAAGGTTCTGTAAGTCTCGAACTCTTGTGGATACGGAAGCCCACGGTAAGACACATCCGATTGATCCAGGAACACGTATCGAAGGAACTTCGCGGCTGCCAGCAGTTCTCCCCGGAACTTCGGGTGAGCGATGTTGATCATCGCAAGTGCCCGCTGCATTATGCTCTTTCCGTGGAGTTCGGCCACTCCGTACTCGGTGACTACGTAGTGGACATCGCCCCTTGTCGTCGTCACTCCAGCTCCGTCGGAAAGCCTCGGGACTATCCTCGATACGCGACTGCCCTGTGCGGTGGACGGCAGGGCGATTATCGGTTTTCCACCCTTTGAGCGAGCGGCGCCTCTCATGAAATCCACCTGACCTCCCAGCCCAGAGTAGAACATGTAGCCGATCTGGTCCGCGCATACCTGGCCAGTCAAATCAACCTCGAGGGCGGAGTTGATGGCGATCATCTTGTCGTTTCTACCGATGAGGCACGGATCATTGGTGTAGTTGGAAGGATGGAACTCTATCGCAGGGTTGTTGTTGACGAAATCGAAGAGCTTCTTGCTCCCGATGCAGAAGGATGCGATAATCTTGTCCTTGTGAACGGTCTTTTTCCTTCCGGTCACCACCCCAGATTCGACGAGGTCCACCAAGCCGTCCGAGAACATCTCCGTGTGGACTCCTAGTTCTCTCTTGTCCTTCAGGTTCTTGAGTACGGAGTTGGGAATAGCCCCATATCCCATCTGAATTGTGGAACCGTCCTCGACGAGGTCAGCAACGAATCGACCGATGCTGTCCGCCTCTGTCTGGGTGCCGGGATCGACGCTCGGCCATTCAAGCAAGGGTTCGTTCCCCTCTACCAAGTAGTCGATTTCGGACAGGTGGATGAAGCTATCTCCGAGAACCCTGGGCATGTTCTGGTTCACCTGGGCGATGACAACATCAGCAGCCTCGGTTCCTGTCTTGGTTATGTCTACTGAGACGCCAAAACTGCAATAGCCATGTTCATCCGGCGGAGAGACTTGGATCAGGGCTACGTCGATTGGGATCCTGCCTTCCTCAAGCAGATTGCCGATCTCTGACAAGTACACGGGAGTGTAGTCGGCGCGGCCTTCGTTGATGGAAGTGCGCACATTCGGTCCGATGAAGAATGCGTTGACACGGAATTGATCGGTGAACTTCTCCTCAGAGTAGGGAGTGAGGCCAAGTGACAATGTGTGGATTATCTCGTTGTCGGCTAGGGAGTCCGCCTTCGCAACGAGTGCTTTCACAAGCATCTGCGGTTCTCCGCAGGCTGTGCCGATGAAGACGCGTTGTCCCCTCTCGATTACGTCGACAGCATTATCAGCGGTCCTGAGCTTCTGTCTCCATTCTTCCTTCCAATCCTTTGCCACTGGCTTCCCTTCTAGGATGTAACATAATGGCTCATATTTCAAAGTGTCTGTCGATCAGAACGCTGGAAGAAAACAAAGAGAAAAGGGTCGGAGTGGCGATCAATCCCTCCGACCGTTCGCTATTCGATCATCGACGATTCTCACTTGTTGAGCGTGGCGAGAGCCTTCTTGACCTCGTCGATAGCGGCAGGGTCCTCCATCGTAGAGTAGTCGCCTAAGGGTTGCTTCGTGACAACAGCTTTGATGACCCTTCTCATGATCTTGCCGCTCCTCGTCTTGGGCAGCTTGCTCACGAATGCCATATCCCCGATTACGACCAGGGCGCCCATCGACTTCCTCACCTGAGCCTTGAGTTCGGCCTTCATCTTGTCGGAGGCCTCGAATCCAGGCTTCAGGACTACGATGGCGAAGGCCACCTCACCTCTCAGCTCATCCGGCATTCCAACGACCGCGGCCTCGGCCACGGCGGGGTGATACAAGAGGGCCGACTCGATCTCGATCGTTCCTACTCTGTGAGCGGCTATCTTTATGATCTCGTCGAACCTGCCGACGAAGGTTATGTATCCGTTCTCGTCCCTCGAAGCGCCGTCCCCAGTGTAGTAACATCCCGGTATCCTTGTCCAGTAGTCCCTGACGTACCTCTCTGAGTCCTTCCAGATCGTCGGTGTCAGGCCAGGGAACGGTCTGCGAATAACAAAGTTGCCTTCGACTCCCGGAGGAAGCGTTTCTCCTTTGTCGTTGACTATGTCTGCCTCGATCCCCGGTAGCGCTATCGTAGCGCAACCCGGAATAACCGGTAGCATTGATATTCCCACCGGATTGCCTACGATTGGACCGGACGTCTCGGTCTGCCACATGTGGTCCACAACAGGGATCCTGCCACGGAACACCTTCTTCGAAAGCCATTCGTACGCCGGAGGGTTGAGGACCTCGCCTGCGCACACGACCAACCTTACCGAGCTCATGTCGTGCTTGTTCGGATACTCGTCACCGTACTGCATCAGTGCTCTCACCCCTGTGGGCGAGATCCACATCTGGGTCACCTTGTATCTCTCGACGATCTTCCACCACACGTCCGGTGTCGGGAAGTCGGGCGACCCTTCATACATGATAGTCGAGCATCCTATGAGGAGCGGACCGTACACGACATAACTGTGACCGACGATCCATCCGACGTCGGAGGTCGACCACCAGGTGTCCGTCTCCCTAAGATCGTACACCCATTTGCCCATGGCGTAAACGTATACCTGGTAGCTGCCGTGAGGCTGGACTGTGCCCTTCGGCTTGGCCATCGTCCCCGATGTGTACAGAATGAAGGCGAGTTCGTCTGCCTTCATCGGGACGGCGTCAGTGTTCTGCCCGGCACCCTTCTCAACCGCCTCGTCCCAAAAGACATCTCGCTCCGCTGTCATCGGTGGATCCTTTGCTCCTCTCTTCAGGACGATGACCTTTCTGACGCCCGTCGTCATCTTGAGTGCCTGGTCGACTACTTCCTTCAACTGGATCGGCTTGCCGCGGCGAAGCCCGATGTCCGCCGTCACGATGACCTCGGATCCAGCATCGTTGATTCTGTCGGCAAGAGCGCCTTCTCCGAACCCGCCGAAGACCACCGAATGAATCGCGCCGATCCTGACCGTAGCCAGCATCGCAATCGCCGCTTCGGGGATCATCGGCATATATATCGTGACTCTGTCCCCTTTCTTGACGCCTTGCGCCTTCAGTGCGCCTGCGAATCGCCTTACCTCGAAGAGCAACTCGTTGTAAGTCAGTACTCTGGGCCGTTCGTTCTCGCCGTTCTCCCAAATGATGGCAGCCCTGTTTCCCTTGCCTCTCTTCACGTGGTAGTCCACGCAGTTGTAACAAAGGTTCGTCTCTCCACCTACGAACCACTTGAAATTCGGGCCGCTCCCTTCGAAGACATTGTTCCATCGCTTGAACCAGTGAAGTTCCTCTGCAATCTCGCCCCAGAATCCTTTCGAATCGTCCAACGCTCTGTCCAAGATCCATCGGAGATGGGGCGGATATTGAATCAATTGCTTCTCATCCATATGACAGAACCCCCTTTTGTGGGGTGGGCAATCGTGATATATTCTTAAAAATGTATCCGCGAGTCTAGACAAATGGGAGCTGAGTTAGGCGTTTCGGACGAGAAGGAATCGAGACTGATTCTATGACTCCCATAGAACTGCTCTTTGAGTGCCGAGAAGCATAGCGGAGGTAGCTTCTGTTGCGGAATGGAATCTGATTACAGTAATAAGAAAAAAAGATCGGAGCTCAATAAATCGGCTCACTGGGCATTCTCAATGCCTTAACGTTTAATATCTGCTTCGCCTCGGTGGGCGATGCTTCTGGTAGCAATCGCGGCAATATACTGGTCTGCCATCTGTGGGCTTGAAAGGAACTTCACATTCCTTGCCGCAATCGGAGCAAACCGCCTTGTGCATTTCGCGCGGTGGCCTGTCGTACACTTCTACTTCACCTCCATCTGACTCTTGACTAAATCTGATGCCTCATCCTGGTGGAACTCGTCGGTTTTGCATCCGTGCTAGTTACCAAGCCCAGCTTGGCCATTCAATTTAGCCTACTACCGACACAGACAAGTCTAGTATAAGGGATTTTCGCCTAAACGTGGCGGAGTTGAAATGGTCGCATGGCATCGTCCCAGAACCAGTATTCAGTACCTTCCTCTGGCTCCTCCTCCACCTGATCTTCCGCCGCCGTATCTCCCCCGCCCTCTTCCGAGAGATCCAAGCAGCCACACGATCGGCCAAAGGATCCTTCCCCTCGTGACGATGCTCAAGACAACTATGCCTAGGATGATGAGCCCCCAATGCCACCATTCCAGCGGTATCCATTCTATCGGGTATTTGCCGGTTCCCGACGCGCTGCCGTCATATTCGACGATGAGTATCGCCCCGATCTCAGCGGTCAGTTCGACGAGTCCATCTCCCAGCGTACCGTTCTCGATGCTTGGCAGGAGGTATGAATCGGCGATCTCGCTCACTCTTGCCCCGGTAAGTATCCCCATCAGCCCATAGCCGACCTCGATCTTCCACGTTCTGTCGCCGGCAGCAACGACCACCAGTACCCCGTTGTCCTTCCCTTCCTTTCCTATCTCGTTCTTCTGGAAGACCCTGAGGGCGAAGTAACTTATGTCATTGGGCTGGGTCGTGTTTACGATCAACACCGCGATCTCACAACTTGTATTGACATCCACGGTGTGACATATCGAGTCGATCCAATCTCTGTAGTCCTGAGTGAGGACTCCAGCATTGTCGTTCACATACGGATAGATGGTCGGGATGCCTTCGAATCGGCTGTCCTCCCCCAGAAGCAAGAAGTAGATGCCAGCCGAGACGAGGCCGACGACGACCATCAGTGCAAGGAATGCCACTGCCATTCTTCGGATCTTCGGAATCATGGGCAATTCACTTACGACTCATCTTACTGGCCTCTCTCGTAGTAGGGCGCCTCTTCGAAGTCGAACATGTCAGCGAAGATGTTTCCGGGAAATCCCTTTACGGCGGAGTTGTACGAGGCTACAGCATCATTATAGAACACCCTCTGAGCGAGTATCACATTCTCCGTCTCATCGACTATGGCAATGAATTCGTCAACGACTTGCACCGATTTGAGGTCGGGGTAGTTCTCGTTGATCGCCAGCAGAAGCGCGTTTATCTTCGAATCGAGCTGTTCCGTCGTATTGACATTGGCTGCGACGTCCTTCCCGACTTCATTCAGCCATTGTGTCCTTAGGTTCGTTATGTTCTCAAGAAGCGAGCGCTCGAAAGTCATCGTCGCGTTCACCGCGCTCAGAACCGCCGGAATCTTATCGACTCTCATCTGGTACGCGGCTTCGATGTTCCCCCAACTCTTCTTGACATCCTGCTCCTTGGAGACGATGGAATTGTAAGTCAGGATCGAACCGAAGGCGACAACGATCAATACGATGACCGCAACGATTGCCACGATCTTCAGTGTACTGAGACCTGAACTCTGATTCATGCCGTGGATGACGGTGCAATTCGGTTATCAACCTTGTGGTTCCGGAAAGGGCACGAGTCTTCTGTGGTAGGTGAAAAGAGAGCGGAGGGATATCCGTAGGTTCTTAGGCAGGATATGATAGAACGAACCGATATCGTCATGCGCTGAAATAGGAACGGGTTAGTGAGAGACGAACTTACGTTGAGAGGATCTTCAATGAAGGGTCAAGTTCATCCTAATCTTTGCATGCGATCCCTAACTAGTGCAAGTTAGCTTCGATCTTCTCGAGTTGAATCTGGCCGATGTTCAGTAGTAAGTCAATTATCGAGGACTCGTCCATCTGATATCGGTCGAACACATCAATGTAGGCGACGACGAAGTCTTTGACGAATACCATTCGCATGTATCTTGACGGGTCTATCGTGTAGTGACTCCCATCGACAATAATGCCGATATAGGCATTTGCCCCAAAGGGTTTCGTTATGTAACCTCCGTCACCAATCGCAACATAGTTCCTGTCATCAGGGACGGAGGGAACGTTGCCACTGTATTCTAATGAGCCATAGAATCGAAAAGCTTCTGAAGACGAGTTGAATATTATAAGACTAGCTCCAATATATGTATAACCCATGTTCAGGGAAACATACTCTTCCGACGAGGAGTTGTACACAGGTTCATATGCAGTACGCGCAAATCGTCCTAATTCCAACCAACCCAGGTCAAGATCTCCACGATCTATGAGCATCTTGTCTGCAAGACTTCGATCATGGGAGTTGAGAATGATGAGTGACGCACAAGTGACCAGGACTATCAAAGCGACTGCGACTGCAATGACCCCACGCTTCTTGCCAACCATACTAGGATCCAATAGCAGATTCTAACGGACTTCCTTAAAGATTCCTCCCCGGGGGGGGGAGTGGGATCAAAATTCACGTGTCCAGCATCCCTTCGTGCGTGTGCCAGAAGGTGCGGGCGTTGGGATTTGAACCCGACCTGAGCTAGACAATTATTTTTTGAATTCAATCAAAATGTGAGGGCACCTAACGCGTCCAGCAAACCCTTTCCTTCTTCTTTTCTTTCGTTTGTGCCTCTTGTCTATTAGAACAGTCAGAAGTGTCAGGAGAAGTGGGTCCAAGGAGATTTGGTGCGACTCGACTCACTGGCTAATCAGAAAAGTGCCCTAAAACAGGGCAATGCTTGCTTGAGGGCAATCGGGAGATAGACCAAACCTTTTCCATTCTTCATTTCTTCATTCTAATCGTATTCTATCGCCTTCTTCAAGTCAACATTTAAGTAGTATGCGAACAGAAATTCATTCGAAGCGTGGCGGTGAAATAAGATGCAGTCTCTGCAGAAGAAAAGATTCTCAAAACCTGATAAGACAATCAGTAGACAGAAAATGAGATTCGACACAATAGAAATGGGCAGTATCTCGGTGGTAAGGACGACTTACAGGCCTGGCTGGCGGTGGTCAAAGGATATCAAACCCGTAGTGAAAACGGATTGGTGTCAGAAGCATCACCTCCTTTACTGCCTCAAAGGCAGAATGAGGATTAGGATGCAAGATGGTAGTGAGCTTGAATTTGGACCTGGCGATCTTGTCGATATTCCTCCCGGACACGATGGCTGGGTGATCGGGAATAAACCAGCAGTAACCCTTGATTTGGTGTGACCAAGGAATCTCAATCGATTGCGAGGATCGTCAATATTCCGATCATAGGCGACATAGAGATCCCTCCCCATCTGCCGCCAGAACCGTCAGTGCCGTCAGGAGTCGATTGACACCAGCTGTGGAACAACACTAGTGCACCAATGAGAGAAATGATTCGAGGGAATATGGATGACAGTCGTGATTGTTTGATCAGGAAATACTACGGGAAGTGCGGGTCCAAGAGACGATAACCAATCCCCGAGAATGACCCAATAGAATAGGTCAAACATTCGAATAGCCACCTTCCTGAGTTCATAGAAAACTATAAATACGCGACATTTCAGAGAATTATCTACTACCCCTCTCATACTGCGCGGGGAGGGGGATTTGAACCCCCGAGTCCTTTCGGACAATGGATATCCGCCTCGGAAAGTCCGGGATAGCAATCCATCGCCTTGCCTGGCTGGGCCATCCCCGCTTCGAGCCTCAAAAGGAATAGACTCATATTAAACCTTCTTCTCACTGAAT
>JAJRAH010000015.1 GCA_028679985.1 Methanomassiliicoccales archaeon | reverse complement strand
TCTCTCAGAGAACTCGACTACAGAGGCGATGAAGAAGCTCAAGGACATTCCTGGTGTCATGGAGGTCCTGTCTGTAAGCGGGGACAGGATGCTTCTGATTCGAATCCATGCACCAGACAACAGATCCCTAGAAGACACGATCGCGAATAGGATAATGCCGTTAGGCCTGAAGGACGTAGAAGTCCAGATCGTTCTTGAATCGGTGATGCGCTTTCCCGGAGCGTGAATTCTCCACACAAAGCTCATATGAGCGTGGGATCGTAATGGCCCGAAAATGGGCGATACGTGTTGGGGCAGACCTTGCTGAACGCTCGCCAATCCCTCGGCACTTCCATCTTGAACGCATCCTCGAAATCTGTGATGAGTTCCTCGAGCTTCTGAGTGTCGTCCTCGGTCACTTCCCCGAAAACGGCACCCCGACCTAGCTGATGATGCGACACCGTTCCCCTGACTAAGATGCCCCCGCCGTGCATACCAGCGCCGATGTTATGCCCTACAGGAGACTCCCCACTTCTCGTGCCGAAGCCAAGAACCACGACGGAGCCGCCCGCCATGTATTCCCCAAGGTAGTCCTTCGCCGTGCCGCCTATGACGATGGCGGGTTTCGACCCCCCGTACTCTTTCATGTGGATTCCGACCCTGTAGCCGGTGTCCCCTCTTATCAGGATGCGCCCGCCCCTGGCAGCAAGACCAGTCACGTCCCAAGCGTTACCATGCACCACTATTCTCCCGGAGTTCATGGTGTTGCCGGTCAGATCCTGCGCATTGCCGAATACTTCGATAGTCGAACCGTCGAGGAACGCTCCGAGATTGTTCCCAGGCGTTCCGTGAACTTCGATCTTGAGATCCACGCGAGACGCCGCCGAGCCGACATACCGCTGCCCCAGCACGCCTTCCAGAACGATCCTCCTGCAGTCTGTCATCACTGCTTTTCTTATCATGGCGTTCAGCGCGTGAAAGTCGAGGGGGTGTCCAAGATCGTCTCTCTGGTCAGCCCGTATGATGATCATGTCTCCCTTTATGACTCCATTCACCACCACACTGCCAACGTCGTGAGCGGAGACTACCTCCTCGAACGAAGACTCCTTCACCTTCATGCCATCACCCCCAACCTTCACCAACGTGCTTGACCCCCATGATCTCGGCTATTCTCGGATTGGCTCCGAAGTGTCTCAATCGATCCCTATTTCCAACAAGACTCTCCACTGAGTCGATGCCCATCGCCCCTAGCACTTCCTTCAGCTCCTCATTCCATGCACTGAGGAGGTTCTTGACTCTCATCGCGGCAAGGCCGGGGTCGACCCTTGAGGTAAGCTCGGGCTTCTGAGTCGCGATTCCCCACGAACAGAGACCGCGATGACACTGCTGGCAGACGTGACAGCCAATCGCTATCAGGACGGCTGTGCAGGTCATTACGACGTCAGCTCCGAGCGCTATGCATTTGATCATATCGGCGGAACTCCTGATGCTTCCACCAGCACAGAGTGCAACTCTGTTTCTCAACCCTTCCTCCGTCAGCCGCCTGTCGACGACGGCGACGGCCACCTCAATCGGCATACCGGCATGATCCCTGATGATCCTAGGGGACGAACCAGTACCGCCCCTGAATCCGTCGATCGTCAGGAAGTCAGCACCTGCCCTGACAATCCCTGAAGAGACGGCGGCGACGTTGTGCGTCGCTGCAATCTTGACGCCTATCGGGACGCGGTATTCCGTCGCTTCCTTGAGCCCAGAGACCAGCTGCTGAAGGTCTTCGATGCTGTAGATGTCATGATGAGGGTATGGCGACAACGCGTCAGTGCCGATAGGTATCATCCTTGTGTGGGAAATCAGATCGGTGACCTTCTCGCCAGGAAGGTGCCCGCCGTGACCGGGTTTGGCTCCTTGCCCGATCTTGATCTCGACCGCTGCCACCTTGTTCAAGTAGCCCGAGGTCACGCCGAATCTGCCGCTTGCGATCTCGCTGTTTATGTGATCAGCGTATACGTAGAAATCTGGATGTAGACCCCCCTCCCCCGACCCTGCGACGATATTCAACTCCTTCGCCGCCGTGAACAGGGCCTTCTGAACATTGTAACTGACCGATCCCAGGCTGATGTGTCCTATCATCAGCGGCATATCCATGGCGATGACCGGGCCGATCTCGCTGATGAACGAGAAGCTATCCTTTTCGGACACCGTGAGCTTCCCGGATCTCCTTCCCAGGAACGTAATCGTCTCGATCTCCTCTCTGAGAGGATCTATGGATGGATTCGTTACCTGGGCTGCATCCAAGAGCAGTTCGTCGAAAATCACGGGATGCTCCACATCAGTCCCGCAGGATGAGAGAAGCACGCCACCAGTGCTTGCTTGGGACATGATGCCTCTCCTGATTCGCTCCGTGAAGTTAGCATGAGGAGGGAACTGGTTCGGAATAGTCTCTATTTCAATCGAACCGGTTGGACAGAAAGCGGCGCATCTTCCGCATGCGACGCACCCATCCGTGGCAACGATGTGATCGCCGACGCAATCGATGGCTCTGTAACTGCACTCGGTCACGCACCTCCTGCACCGCTTGCATGATGTGTCATCGACGATGGGCCTGAATCGCTCAGGAAGGCGGTATCCCTTGTTAGTCCCGTTTGACAATGCCACATCGCTCATCGCACCACCCCCGAGAAGGGTGGTTCGACGCCTTGCCGCACAACGCCTTTCCCCACTTGCGCGATCATGGGGCTTCCAGCGTTCGTCGTCCAAGTATCGGCTTGAGTGTCTATCGCCCGTATTGCACACTCTTCACTGGCCGCGAACACCAAATCGCGATCCGATGACGTCCCGACGATCAGAGGTCTCAGTTTCTTCCTGTCAGCAAGCGCGATCATGGTGATTTCTGGTTCCCGCCTCCCGACGATTATGCTGAACGGCCCGTTGAGAAACGCCTCCTTGTAGGTGAGTCTGAGAGCCTTTGCGAGTAGCCCGCTATTCGGATCCATCCGCGGAATCTCCGAGTGATGCCACGGAGCCATGGCGAATGCCGCTGCGGGAATCGGCAGCTGATGCTTCCGAACTAGCAGATCCCACGTGTAGGCGATTACTTCAGTGTCGGTCTGGAGCGTGCAAACGTATCCGGCCATCTCGACCAGCTTCTTGTTGACACCGTAGGATGTTATCTCGCCATTGTGACAAACCGCCCAATCAAGAATGCCGATCGGGTGAGCGCCGCCCCACCATCCTGGTGAATTCGTCGGGAATCTGGAATGCGATATCCAAAGCTGGCCACTGTACCTATTGATGTCATAGAACTCTGAGATCTCATAGGAATAGCCATTCCCCTTGAACACGGCCATGTCCTTTCCGCTCGACACACAAAAGGCCCCTTCAACTTCCCTGTTTATGTGCATTACCAGTTTCACTACGTAGTCTTCCTCGCTTAGGTTCGAATTGCCGCGCCACTCCCTTTTCTCCGCAGGCTTGACAAAGTACCTCCACACCAACGGATACGGTGGCGAGAGTGTCCGGACCTTCCTTGTGAAAACCTTCTCATCCTTTGTGACGTCCGCGTGTTCCTTGAGGAACTCCTCGACGGCACATTTCGATTCCTCGTTGTCAAGTATTAGCTGAAGACAGAACTCGTCTCTGCGATTCGGGAAGAGACCGTAGCATGCATATCCCGCTCCGAGGCCATTCTCCCTTTCGCTCATGGTCGTAAGCATTCTAGATATGCTCTCGCCCGAGATTCCCCTACCCTGGGTTGATATGCAGCCAGATATGCCGCATCCGCCCATCTGGTAGCCCAGCCCGGATGGCCTAGTCGCAGGACTACCTGTTGGGCGCTCCGGAATCGTCCTTGGACTGGTGGTTCGCAACAAACCATACTGGGAAATAGGGTTCCCCTGCAGACCTGACATGTGGACAACTCCTCGATGAGGAAGGACTACCTCGTCCCTTCGCGACTCACGCTGACGATGATTTCACCAGCAAAAGTTTCTGAAAGCACTGACACAACGGACTCAATCGAAGAGCTCAAGCAGATTACCTCTCACGACCGTCCGTGATTAACCTTCGCCCGTAGTTAAGGATTTGTGTTCGTTTGAATCGTATGGGAATATTATTCTACGATATCCGCACATTTTGCCGACTCAACGAGATGCTTCCTCTATTCGTATTCGAAATCACAAAACAAATATACGAGAATCGTTGTGGGAGTACTGAGGAATCGTTTGAGTGCTCATCGAGAACATATCCATCACTCCGACAACTTCTATATGTCCGAATCCACATGAACATAGCCTGTTCGGAGGTTCTGATTGAGCGAGCCATACCAAATCGCGATAATGCCTCTCTTCCCGGATCTGGGCAGAATCCGTCAGTTCAGAGAGCGACTCGGACTCTCCCAGAGAGAGCTGGCGAACATGGCTGGAGTGAGTCAGTCTCTTATCGCAAAAATCGAGAAAGGTGGGATTGATCCCTCGTACGGAAATATCAGAAAGATATACTCCGCCTTTGAGAGAGTCGTTAACCAGAGTCAGATAGACGGGAAAAGGCTGGGAGCACGTCTCACCGTGGCTGACATAGCGACGAGAGGAGTGGTTTCCATATCACCGGACGAGACGATCGAACAGGCTGTCGACAAAATGGTCAAGGGTCCATTCACTCAGCTGCCGGTGATGTCTGGTTACCGCGTCGTCGGTAGCGTAACAGACGATAGAATCAGGGATTACACTATAGAGGAGACGAGGAGCGGCCAGAAAGCATACGAGGGAGTCATGAAGACACGCGTCGAGGATGTCATGACTGACCCCTTTCCGATCCTTCATGAAGACACCCCTGTAGAACTCGCCTCTCTACACCTTCAAATGGAGGAAGCGATACTCGTATCGCACAAGGGCGCAATAGTGGGGATCCTGACTAGCGCCGACTTCCTCAAACTAGGTCTAAAGCGTTGACATCCCGTGCTGCTCATTGGCAGAAGCCTTGTGCGATGATGACGAAAGATTCCAATAATCGCACAGGATTGGAGCCGCGGCAACATGAAGAAGAAGAATCTGGAAATGCAGCTTCAGAAGATCCCTCCCTTGATTCATCCCGACGTGCGTCTGGAACAATACTCCACCCCTGCGGAAATTGGAGCGGACGTCCTATTCGAAGCCGTCTCTCACGGTGATGTCGAAGGAAAGAACGTACTTGATCTAGGATGCGGAAATGGTATGTTCGCCATTGGTGCCGCGATGCTGAATTCGAGAACATCGGTCGGCGTAGATCTTGATCTTTCAGCCATCCTTCAGGCCAGGAGAAATGCTTCGGATCTGGACACGGACGTTGAGTTCGTAAGGGCAGATGCTCGAAGATTCGCGGCCAAGGTCGACACGGTAGTGATGAATCCACCATTCGGAGCACAGAACAGGGGCGCTGACCTTCCCTTTCTCATGACAGCCATGTCGATTGCGAAATCCGTCTACTCTATTCATATGGCTGAGACCG
This sequence comes from Methanomassiliicoccales archaeon, assembly GCA_028679985.1. Classification (GTDB taxonomy): domain Archaea; phylum Thermoplasmatota; class Thermoplasmata; order Methanomassiliicoccales; family JACIVX01; genus JAJRAG01. Next base: position 8,098 of record JAJRAH010000015.1, on the reverse strand, counting down.
AGGACTTCCTACTGAGAGCGGTCGGAGCGGGGGGCTTCCGCATGGATTTCCAGAAAAGGTATAAATTCGAGATACCACATATGTTTGCCTTCCACACGAAGATGAGGAAGAATGTCGAGGTCATGTTGCTCTGCATTCGAAAACTGGGTGACCGATGATGAAGGAAAAGCGAACTGTTCTACCTGGAGAAGAAGTGGCGGTTGTTGAGGAATTCATACCCGGTGAGGGGACCTACGAAGAGAACGGAAAGATCTTCTCGGCCTTGCTCGGCGAGCTGGAGCTCGATCATGATGAGAAGATTGCGAAGGTTGTGGCGGAGAATCCTCCCGTGACGCTGAAGGTCGGAGACAATGTCTTCTGCGAGATTACCGACGTTCGGAACAGCATGGCGATCTGCGAGGTCGTCGCCGTTGAAGGCGAAGATAGAACGGTTGCAGGCGACACAAACGGCACGATTCACATATCGAAAGTATCGTCTGAATATACCCAGGAGGTCGGGAGAGAATTGCGGCCCAGTGACATCATTAGGGCGAAGGTGCTTCAGGTCAAGCCGTCGATTCAGCTTTCCACGGTCGGTCCGCATCTTGGTGTCGTGAGGGCACTCTGCAAGCGTTGCCGCGCTCCTTTGAAGAAGAAGGGCAAGGGATTGTACTGTGAGACGTGCGATCGAACAGAGTATCGCAAGATCGCAGATGACTTCAGCGACGTGAAGTTCTAGGACCCCAGACGTATTGGTCAGACGGCGTATGCTGGCTATCACTTTCTTTCAGTACGGGAAAAAGAATATATCTGTAATCGATGTTAAACAGTGGCAGGGAGTGCATGACAAAGACCACAGAGGACTTGGTTCGCGAAGTGAACGAGCTGAGAAACGAACTGAAGCAGATGAGAGAAATCGTGAACATGCTCTTCAACATAGTCGTGGAAGCAGAGAGCGACGAAGAAGACGACTACGCTACCTCAATCGGACTCGGAGGAGTCGATCAGCCCCGATTCAACAATTAGAGTACATTCCCTCAATAGATTGCCAGCGCAATGCCGCCGATATTGTCGGCCATAGCGCAGCAATGTTATTTGCCATTCATTCAGATTCCATCTTAGCTCGGAGATTTCTGAAATTCTCCAAGCAGTCTATCATTTCCGACCGGTCAGAGACCCGAAGCTTATAGGTACAGAGGCCGATTGGTCCCCCTGGGAAGACTGTGGTTCAGATCAAGGTCGTCTGCCTTCTCTCCGGCGGTATCGACTCCCCCGTTGCGGCATCCTTAATCGGTAGGCGAGGAGCAGACCTGATCCTTCTTCATATGGACAACTGCTACACCGATGAAGAAGGTTCGATCGGGAAGGCAGTTCACCTAGCACGGGCCATAGGGGACACCGAAGGCAGGAGTGTCGCCCTGTACATCGCACCTCACGTCAGGAATCAGAAGAAGATTGCGGAGGCATGCGGAGTCGGATTCCAATGCATCATGTGCAAGAAGCTGATGCTTAAGGTCGCGAAGGGGCTGTGCGGATTCGTAGGCGCTGACGCTATCGTCACCGGCGAATCCCTTGGACAGGTCGCATCCCAGACACTGCACAACATACGCGCGGAGGAGCAGGGACTCGATTTCCCGGTGCTTAGACCTCTCATCGGATTGGACAAACTGGAGATCGAGGCAATTGCGAAGGAGATAGGCACCTATGACATATCGACCCGGAATGCCGTCCCGTGTCGCTTCGTACCGTTCAAACCCGTGACAATGGCCGGAATCGGCAGGATGACTGAGGAATGCGGCAGGATTGACTTCGATGAGATGGTCGGATACGCTCTTCAGAACAGGAGAGAGGTACCGCTGGACTAGAAAAGAGAGCACTTCTTCCGGAAAGCAGAGTCATAGAACATCGACTTCGTGATTCGGTCGACATATTTCGCCTGGACGATAGAGACATAAAGAGTGTTGTCTCCGATCGGAATCCTTATGTCCGTCTCCTTCGGAGCCTTCATTTCGATCGGGAGTATCACGGGGCCGTAACAGGAGGTTGAGACTCTGTAGTCTTTCCCGTTCTTCTTGATAAGATCTATGACCTCCCTGTCAACCTTTATGTCCTTCATGTGTTACTGCGGATTGGAAAGGGCGTATTTAATCATAACCCGAGACCTGCATGGGAAGGAATAGTTTTTTGCCAGAGCCGCCGATTGCTAGCCGTGAGGTTCGTTCTCGACACATCGGCACTCTTCTCGATGCAGGATCTCCCTCCGGATGCGGAGGTCCACACGACTCCCAGCGTCGTGGCGGAGCTGGAGAAGTACGGAGACCAAAGGCTCGGATACTGGGAACATGCGTTGAAGATTTCCCATCCCAGTGCGGGGTCGTTTGAACGAGTGAGCGATGCGGCGGAGAGGACCGGAGATCTCACAAGGCTCTCCCGTACGGACATGGAAATACTCGCCCTTGCCCTGGAACTCAATGCGATCCTCTTGACCGATGACTATTCGATACAGAACTTGGCGAAGTACTTGAAAATCGAGTACAGGGCAGTCGGACAGAAAGGAATCAAGAAGCTGGTGAAGTGGAAACTGAGATGCACTGGATGCGGGAGAATCTGGGAGAAAGAATACGGCGAGTGTCCGGTCTGCGGCAGCCATCTAAGAACCTCAAGATCTAGAAAATAGATCTGAGATGTCTGGCGCGGCAATCGCAGGTCTTACGTGCTCTTGCGCAGCCTCTCCAGGTAATCGGCTTCTTCCAACGACAAGTAGGTCCACGCGGAATCGAACGGAACGGTCAGTATCTCGGCCGGTTTCTCGTAGACCGGGCGCACAGAAACCGTTGGCTGAATTGATGCCGAAACGGGACACGACTGACAGGTTCTCTCAGTATTTGTTGATGTCATCGCGACGGTTTATGCACAAATGACTACAAGTAATCCTATCTTGTGTACGATATTTAGACCATGCGCGACTCTCCTAGACATTTCAACGAATGAATACGGGCGTGACTAGATGATACATAGACGGACGCCCGACTCAGGGGAGAATGGACCTGCACCTGATGATGTTGCCGATTCGCCTCTTTCCAAGTACCCTCATCGCTGCCCCGAGACGCCACTGGCTCCCGAAACACAACGACGCTAGTGCTTCCGTTCTTACTGCAGTTCTCAAAGGTCTCTCAACCTGATCCCGCCAGAGCCTCTCGTAAGTCTCAAGAGACAAGCCCTTCGACACGTGGAGCGCTGCCGTCTCGCCGGCAATCCTCCCGCACACGATGGCAATGGGGATCCCGCCGCCGTTGACCGCCATCACATGTCCCGCCGCGTCCCCGACGATGAGTCCGTTTCTTGCGACCGTCTTGGCAACGGGTCCGGACATGGGGACGTATTTCCCAACTGGCTTGCTTATATTCAGCCCCTTCCACTCTACGAATCGCTTGAGATAGTCACCAATCTTCCGCTTCGCGAATCTCGGAGAGACTCCGGCTCCGACATTGGCCCCCCTCTTCTTTGGGATGATCCAGGCGTATCCCCCCGGAGCAGCGTTCCCGAAGTACATCTCGGGAATCGGTTCGAAATCGCCATTCGACTGGGCTGTCACCGCCGGATACAGGCTCCTGTTCTTCGGAAGACCGAGAGATGCTGCCACCCTCGAAAGCGGCCCGTCTGCGCCGATTATCACCTTGGCTCTGATCCTTCCTGACGAAGTAACCACTACTCCGTCGTCGACGGTAAGGAATGTGCATCCGGTGGCGATTCTCGCCCCTGCCTTCACAGCCCTCGAGGCTAGGTGTTTGTCAAAGCGGTCGCGGTCGGTCGTGTATCCGTCAAACGGGATCTCGAAGAGTCGCATTCCCGGGGAGTAGAGCCTCATCCTGTCAATCTTCAGAGAGACGAGGTCGGTAGGTATGTCGAACAGCGTTTCGATATCTCTGGCACGAGGAAAGATGCTCTTGATTTCATCGACCGAGGGGAGGAACTCTCCGCAAGCGACCGGAACCCCGATCTCAGCCTTGCGCTCCAACAAGAGAACTTCCGCACCGCCGAGGGCAGCATGCTCAGCCGCGGTACAACCAGCAGGACCCGCTCCTACTACAACGATATCGGCACTGTCAGGATTCGCGGACATGATAGCCCCTTACCGAATTGCGGACACTACGAGTCCCTCTCGACTACAGCCTTTGCAAGTGTCTTGAGAGAGTCCTTGTATGGAGACGCTGCCACGGGTTCGAGCCGTTGAATCGCCTTCTCGGAGAAATCACGGGCGAGGGTTCTTGCACTCTCAACCGCGTCTGATCGGGCCAGGAGGCGAAGCGCCTCCCTGACCTCCGCTGACGTTTTCTTCTTCTTCCTGAATAGCGTGGATATCCGCCTGCGGTCGACTCCGTCATTCATCGCAAGTATCAACGGCAGCGTAGGCGTGCCATCGAGGAAATCCATTCCCTTCGGCTTGCCGAGCGTGGCCTCACTCCCTATTATGTCAAGGATATCGTCAGTCACTTGAAATGCCATTCCGAGGTTCAACGCGTAACCGCCCAACGATTCCACTTGTTCCGATGTCCCGCCGCCGATGAAGGCACCCGCCTTGGCGCCGGCCTCGATCGCCCTTGCCGTCTTGCCTTCAATGATCTTCAGGTAGTCCTCGATCGATATCCCCGGGTCCCTCAGATGGCGCCCCTGGAGAATCTCACTCTCCGCCAATCGCGTGCACGCATCGGCCAGATAATCGACGACTCTCGGATTCTGCGGTCCGCCAAGTTGGAAGCCCTTCACGAAGAGAAAATCGCCAGCTACCAGTGCTCTCTGAACACCGAACTTCCTGAAAGCGGATTCCTTTCCTCTCCTCATCTTCCCGCCATCGTTAATATCGTCGTGAATGAGCGTTGCGCTGTGAATGAGTTCGAATGCGGCGGCCAACCCGATCACTTTCGAAGCGTCGGATCCGCCTACCGCTCTGAAAGCGAGGATCACGACACCCGGACGAATCCTCTTGCCCCCGGAGCTGATAACATGCATCGATATTTCAGTGAGAAGTTCCTGCTGAGAGACAACGCTACGCCGAATCTCCTCCTCGACCATCTCGAGTTCCCTATGAATCGATGACTCCCAGCGGATGGACATAGTTTTTTCGTAATGTCGATTCTCTACTTAATCATTGTTCCCAAACACCCTTGGCCGTGAAGACTGGAATGAGTATTGCGGAACTAGATGATCGGTCACTTGGAACCGGAGACGACAAACCCATGTAACGACGTCAGGACGACTTCTCCTGAAAAGGTTATATTCCCGGTGCAAGAATAAGTGGGCGATTCGCATGCAGGCAAAGGCGAGAGTCCGGGACTATGTCGATCGGAATCCTCCCACCGTGGATTATGGGGCCACGCTGGAGGATGTATTGAGACTGATGCTGAAGACAAGGAAAGCCGGGATAGTCGTCAGAGAGGGCGGCGAGATACTGGGGACGATCAGCGCAGCGGACACGATGAGAATCATCGTGGAAGACAGGGATCCGTCGAAGGTGAAGGTCAAGGAATTCATGAGTGCGTGCACCCTCGTGGGGAAGAATCCCTGCGTTCAGATACATGAGGACGGTTTCGTCGTGGACGCGATCAGACTGATGCTTATCGGGAGTGTCACAAGGGTACTCGTCATCGACTCAAAGGGCGACTTCGTCGGGACGATCTCGTTCCTTGATGCGCTCAGAGCGTGGGAAGACGTCGAAAGCCGGAAGACCTAGCGGTCCGGACTTCTCACGGGAAGAACGCTCTTGCTGCTTGCTGGCAGGCATCTATCACTGGCCCTGGATAGAGACCGATCACTATAGTGGCAATGACCGTGATAAGCACGGCAAGGACCATCGATCGGGGGAGCTTGAGCTTCTCGGTCGGACCTTTCTCGACATACATGTACTTGATCACACGAACGTAATAGTACAGAGACAGTGCGCTGTTCAATACGCCCGCCACGGCCAACCAGACAACCCAGTTGCCCACCGGGGCAACGGAGACGTCGACCGCGCTCGAGAACAACACGAACTTGCTCGCGAAGCCAGCCAAGGGAGGAAGTCCTGCCAAGGAAAACAGAAGCAGCATCATCGAGAAGGCCATCAACGGAGATCGTTTTCCGAGTCCCTTATAGTCCGACAATGTCTCCCCGATCGCGACTGTCGACAGCGTCGCCACTATCATGAATGCGCCTCCCTTCATGAACGCATGCGTGATGATATGGAATATGCCGCCAGCGAGAGCGTATTCGGTCCCTATCGGAAGCACTATCAGAATGTAGCCCGCCTGAGCGATGCTCGAGTAGGCGAGCATCCTCTTGATATTGGTCTGCGAGATGGCAACCACGTTGCCGAGAGTCATTGTCGCGACTGCCACGATCGCGATTACGAACTGCCATTCAACCCTGATCGCTATGAGTCCTATCAAGAAGACCTTGAACAGTGCCACGAATCCCATCTTCTTCGAACTCGCGGCCAACAGCGACGTGACCGTCGTGGGCGCTCCCTCGTACACGTCGGGCGCCCACATGTGGAACGGGACTATCGCGACCTTGAACCCGAACCCCGCTATCAACAGACCCAGGGCGAGGTATATCACGGGGTCCATGCCGTTCATGCCGCCGACCGCTGCTCCGATATCGGTGAAAAGTGTGCTGCCCGCGATCCCATACAGCAGAGAGATGCCATAGAGAGCGATCGCGGACGATATCGCGCCGATTATGAAGTACTTTGTAGCTGCCTCGGCACCTTTCTTGTCCTTCTTCCTGAAGCCGACCAGGGCGTATGATGATAGGCTCGCGAGCTCGATCCCGATGAACAACGTGATCAGGTCGAGCGACGAGGCCACGATCATCATGCCGACCGTTGCCATCAGAATCAGGGTGTAGTACTCGGCGACATGCCGCTCACCCTGGACGTATCGTGAGGATGCGAGCACGACGTAGAATGCGACAGACAGGAAGACGAGCTTGAATATCGCCGAGAAGGCATCCATACGCAGAAGCCCTCCCTCGAGCGTCACAGGCTGAGATCCATCGAACCAGAACAACAACACCAAAGCAATCGATGCAGCGATGCCGACGAGCGATACGGCAGACAAGACCCTATCTGACTTCGTGAGATAGTAGACAGCTGGTATCGCGACCGCGAAGGCGACGAGGACGATCTCGGCGTAAATCGGACTGAAGTCGACCATTCAACCAGCCCCCAACAGACCTGACACGAGCCCGGCAGAGTTCGTTATGAAGTCGAAACCGAGGTTCGGCAGCAAGCCGAATAGAATTATCAAGATAGACAGGATGACGAGCGGCGCGGCCTCGTACCAGCTCACGTCATGGATATGGCTCGTGTCTATCTTCTCGGTGACTGGACCGAACATAGATCTCTGCAGTGCCCAGAGATAATAGCCAGCAGTGATGGCGACGCTGGCGATTGGCAACAAAAGGAGCCAGTTGTACGCATCGAACGTAGCGATGAAGACCGAGAACTCGGCGACGAATCCGACCATACCGGGCAGCCCAAGCGAAGCTAGAAAGCCTATCGTCATGAACGTGGCTGCCATCGGCATTTTCGCCGCCAGCCCGCCTAGCTTCGGTATCTCCCTCGTGCCGGTCTTGTGCTGGACGACGCCGCACATCATGAACAGGACGGCGGTTATGAGTCCATGGGCGAACATCTGGAACACCGCCGCAGCAATACCCAACTGGCTTGCGGTGGCTATGCCGAGAAGTACAATGCCCATGTGGCTAATCGAGGAGAAGGCGACCATCTTCTTCAAGTCTTTCTGAGCCAGACAAATAATCGCACCGTAAAGAATCGAGACTATCGCCACCGCCAGCATCAGAGGCATGAGTGCGCTGGCCCCGTCCGGCAGCGTCGGAAGTGCGACTCTGATCAGACCGTACGACCCCATCTTGAGAAGCAGGCCCGCGAGCAGCACGCTGCCAGCTGTCGGCGCCTCGACGTGCGCATCCGGCAACCAAGTATGGAATGGCACTACAGGCATCTTGACTCCGAACGCGAAGAACAGCGCACCAAATGCCGCGATCTGGAAGATCTCGCCGAAGCCCGGCGAGACACTCGCGATATCGATCATGCTGAAGGAGGCGTAGCCAAGCGCCG
>JAJRAH010000002.1 GCA_028679985.1 Methanomassiliicoccales archaeon | reverse complement strand
GAGAACTACTTCGCGGTTGCGTCCGCCGAAGGCAATGACATGCTCAAGGCAGGGCGTGATCAGGCCGAGCGCTTCGGCGCCCAGTTCCTCGACGAGGACGTAGTCAAACTGAAGAAGGACAAGGACGGCTTCCACATAATGACTGACCATGATCGAGAGATCGTCTCCAAGACGATGATACTGGCTCCGGGCATATCGAGAACTAAGCTCGGGATCAACGGCGAGAAGGAGTTTCTCGGAAGAGGCGTCAGTTACTGCGCTGCATGCGACTGTCACTTCTTCAAAGGGAAGAGGGTGGTGGTCGTGGGGGACGAAAGCGTGGCAGCATCTGCGAGCCTCCTCCTGAGAGAGTATGCGTCGAAGGTCCACTGGATAGCCAGAAAGATGAAAGTCGCACAACCTCTTCTCGAGAAAGTGAAGGCCACGGACATAGAGATCCGGACGCCCGCATCGCCGATCAGGATATTCGGGGACGAGATGGTGACGGGAATCGAGTTCGAGGACGGAGGCAGGCTCGAGGTCGATGGGGTCTTCATCGAATTGGGGGCGATGGGGTCCATCGAGCTCGCTTTGGAGATTGGGATAATTCCGGATCCGAAAGGCTTCATCCCGGTCGATTCGGAGTGCAAGACCGAACTGAGTGGCGTATTCGCTTGCGGCGACGTGACCGGAACACCGTGGCAGCTGGCGAGAGCTGTCGGTCAGGGATGCATTGCCGGAACCAATGCGGCAAGAATGGTGAGGAAGGAGGAGTAGGCCCCATGTCCATCGAGAACGAACTGATCGTCGGGATGCTGCGGGGCGAGGGGGGATTCAAAGATGCGCTCAGAAGGGTCCTAGAAGAAGATCTCCAGATGAGCGTTCACGAGTTCTGCTCAAGGACCGGTTTGTCCCAGAGCACCGTTTACAAGATAATGCAGGAGAAGCGGGAGCCGAACCTTAGGACGGTCCGACACGTGGTCAAAGCCGTTCGCAAGCTCGAGAAGCATCCGGGCGGCAATTTCATAGCAGTTATCGCAAGCAGGCCAGTCCTCGAGAGGATCGAGGAGAGAATAGTCCGGATCGGGGAGAAAGATATCCGGGTCAAGGAGTACCCAGCTTCGACGATGGAGGAGGCGATAATCGCTGCGGTCATGGCCGAGAAGGATGGGGCACTCGCTGTTGTTTGTGCCCCTATCATCGCTCCGACTATTGAGAAGATTCTCACGATTCCGGTCTCGGTTGTGATACCGAGGGAGAGCATGCTCAGGGCGATCGAGAACGCGGCGGCGAAAACGGTCTAGCGGTTCGTAACCGCTTCTTTCTCAAGCTCAGCCAAGATCTTCTTTCGGAGAGAAGCGAATTCGACGCTTGCCCTGTCTCTGGGCCTTTCCCACTCGACATTGAAAATGTACCTGATCTTACCGGGCCGAGCCGACATCACAACAACCCTATCAGCCACGTACACTGCCTCGTCCACCGAGTGCGTTATGAAGACGACGGTCTTCTTCGTTTCCGACCATATCCGCAGGAGTTCCTTTTGCATCAGGTTTCTCGTCTGAGCGTCCAATGCGCCGAAAGGCTCATCCATAAGGAGGATCGCAGGGTCGTTCGCCAGAGCTCTCGCGATGCCCACCCTCTGTTTCATGCCACCGGACAGCTCATATGGATGGGAGGTCTCGAACCCCTCGAGTCCGACAAGCTCGATGTATTTGTCGGATATCTTCCTCCTCTCCTCCTTCGGCATCTTCCTGATCTCGAGCCCGAATTCTATGTTCTTCCTCACGGTCCTCCATGGGAACAGGCCAAATTCCTGGAACACCATTCCTCTATCGGACCCCGGACCTGTGATCTCCTTGTTGTTCAGCAGGATTTTTCCACCCGTCAGTTTCTCAAGACCCGCAATTATCCTCAGCAAAGTAGTTTTGCCGCAGCCCGAAGGTCCGAGGACGCAGACAAACTCCCCGTCTTTTATGTCAAGGCTGAAGTCCTCGATTGCGACAAGCTCACTGTCGTCTTTCTTGAAGGACTTATGCAGGTCCCTGATGGAGAGGACTACTTCATTCCCATCCATTTTGATGCCCTCCTTTCAATATACCCGCTGAGTTCCGTGGTCAGAATTCCAAGTATCGCGATGACAACCATGCCGGCAAACATGTAGTCGTATCTTCCCACGTCCGCCATAGTCCGGATGTAAAGCCCCACGCCACCTCCAATCGCGACTATCATCTCAGCAGCGACAATGCACATCCACCCGATTCCCAGGCCGATCCGAATTCCCGTCATCAAGTATGGTATCGTGGATGGAAGGATGACCTTGGTGAACAGTGTTGGCTTGCCTGCTCCTTGTGTCCTCGCAGCATCAAGCAGAAGCGGATCCACGCTCTTAACTCCGAAAACGACGTTCGATAGTATCGGGAAGAAGGCACCCAAGAACACCGGCATTACTGGACCCCAAAACAGTCCCGCGACGATGAAGAAGAATGGTGCCCATGCGATTGGAGGAATCGGGCGGATTATCTCCACGATGGGTTTTCCAAAAGATTCAGCAACATTTGAGAATCCCATAAGGAGACCGATTGGCAATGCTAGTGCGAGAGCCAAAGCAAATCCCCAAATGAAGCGGACGAGGCTCTGACTCATGTGTTGCCACATCGTCACTCCTGTGTTCGGATCCGGGTTCTGGAATGAGTCGATAAAGGCTACCCCAACGTCATACGGCGTCGGGAAGTACTCCGAAGGAAATGCAGCAGAAAGCGCCCACCAGATGAGAACGAACACTACGAGGGAGATGACTATGATGATGACGCTCTTCAACAGCTTGCGCTCCGAATCCCCAAACACGGCGCGCATCAGTCTCCCCACCCTATTGTCTGTCATTTTACCATGGGCAATACGGTCAAAAAGTAAAAAGGTTTGGAGTGAAGCTTAGGTCCCAGCTAGCTTCACTGTGAAACCATTGCTCTCAGCTATCGAGAGGAACAGGAGTTGCTGGATTGACGACGGACCAGGAGTGGCGATCGTCTTCCCTTTGAGTTCGTCGATAGATGTGATAGTCGGGTTCACGATCAATGCGGATCCCTCGGTGTTTGCCTGCGCCACGATCATTGTGTTCACACCCGCCGTCATGTGCTTGAGTATGGCTGGAGGCGCTCCGAGGTATCCCATGTCGGCAACGCCGGCCTTGAATGCATCCATTATGTCTCCTCCGACTGCGTAGCCGCCAGGAAGCGGGTCAGTGATTTCCACACCGTATATCTCAAAAAAGTTCTTCCCCTCGAACTCGGTTCCATCGAAGATGGTCCTGTTGGATGCGACTACCCGTGCAAACTGATGTAGGTCTCCCGTCAGGTAGGCCATGCTAACGCTGCCGACGATGACGCCGCTGGTCGTCTTTGTGTCTGCACCAGCAAGATAGCTGCTTTCGACGTAACTCGTCACAAAGTCGTTAATCGAACCATATCCTCTTGACGTCAGATCGCTCTGCTTCAGCACCCCTAGATCCAAGTATGCCTGAGTGAAGGTCGAAAGGTAGTTGTAGAAATCCTGTGTCATCCTGTAGTCTAGTGTCATGTGCTGCATTGCTGCATCAACGACAGTGTTGTTTCTCGCGCTGAAAGCTGCCCCCATCTCGAGCAACATCGTGTAGTTCGTCGGGTCGGTTGTCTTTTTCGTTATCGCATCCGCAACCCACTCATTTGCCTCTATGTGAGCTTTCAAGACTCTCATCACGAGGTCAGGGTGGCTCTCTGCAAACACCTTGTTCACTGCTACGACGCAACAGGGATGATTTGGCCACACTTCCCCTGACCAGACAAGGGGTTCCGCCGACCCAGCTATTATCGAGTCAGACACGTACGGTTCCCAGCTGACACCGCCGTCGACATCACCTCTCTCAATCGCAACCTGCTGAAGCTTAGGACCTATCTGCGTCCAGTACACTATCTTCTCCGACGATTCTCCTCCTAGGCACCCAGCGGCAGCGATGCCGGTGATGGCGACAGCGATGACCAAGAACGCGGAAATTGCAGGTTTTAGTTTCACCGGATCACCTTGAGTTGAAAAAAATGACGTACCTATAAATGATTTTGCCCTTATGAGGGAGAATATGACCTGTTTGTACGTGTTTCTCCTAAATCTTGTACATCTGGGCGTCTAAACGATTGTTCTAGATATCTCAACAATTGTTCGCATAAGGCAATCTTCGACGCTCTATTGTTTTGAGGTGCGGAGGGGTTCTGCGAGAATAGGTGGGTACATGAGAAAAGAATTATAGGGCTTATTTTGTATCAATGAACTTGATAATATGTTCGAACTGACTGTCGTTAGCAACACCCCCTTGACGCCGCTGGACGACGTCGATGACGTAGCTCTCCAGTTTCTCACGCAGATAGGCTACTTACCGACGGGATATGATCCGAAGACCGAGGCGACCGATGTCAAGGACAGCGTGCCGTACAAGCTGTTCATGAAGTGCTTCATGAGAAATATGAAGAGGGTCTGGCTCGTTGAGGAACTGGCAGCGACATTGAAGACGACCAAGCCCACGATATACCGGCACCTGAACAAGTTGAAAGGGATGGATGTAATCGAAGAGGTCGCGACGGAGCGGGGTAAGCAGAGCAAGAAGGGATACAGAATCCGCTACGGCGACCTCAAGAAGGCGTGGAACTTCACTGAAGCGAACGTCGAGATGGCTATGGACGGATACAGGAAAACCGTGGATCACCTTCAGAAGTTGATCGAGGAGGAGCGCTAGATGCCTGCGAAAGAGGGGAGCGAGCCTACTCTGACTAAAGGATCAAAGTGGAAGGTGGTGAGCAGCGGGGGCGACGGAAAGCCGATAGTCTCCGTCGGAGTGTTCAAGGGATACATCCCCTTCGGGCACGATTCCGCGATAGGGATCGAGCTGGACTCGAGTCATGGAGAGGACGCGGGACGGATACGGGTCATCCCTTGCATCGCGGTTCTTTCGTTGGATTTGATTTCTATCAGCCAGGAAGAGAAGGAGAAGGGAATGGAGGAGCGAGGCGTTTACTTCGGATAGAGGAGATGTTCCTCGTTCCGAACCCCCCTCGTCTTGCGTACGCAGTCTTTTTATTCGAATGTGCAATGGTGATTCCGTGGGCTATCACGAGCGTTTACTGAGCATGATATTGGATGGAACGATAAGAGATCGGAAGACACTCCAGATCTCCAAGATCGCGCTGTCGAAGGAGTATGGTCTGGGGCGAGTCCCGCCGAACTCGGAGACCCTAGCAGAGGCGGACCCGGACACGCTTCCTATCGTGGAGCGCTTACTGCGCAGGAAGCCGGTTCGGACGCTCAGCGGGGTCGCAGTGGTCGCCGTCATGACCTCTCCGGCTCCATGTCCTCACGGCAAGTGCTCGTACTGTCCGGGCGGCGTCGAAACCGGATCCCCTCAATCGTACACGGGCAAGGAGCCCGCCGCGAGAAGGGCTTTGGCAAACGATTTCGATCCGTTCGGTCAAGTATCCAACAGAGTCAGGCAGCTCGAAGCGATCGGTCATCCGACGGATAAGATCGACCTCATAATCATGGGAGGAACTTTCACTTCCAGACCGGTGGAGTATCAGACTTCTTTCGTCCAGAGATGCTTGGACGCCCTCAATGGAGAAGACAGCGTGGATCTTTCGGAGGCGCAGCTTAAGAATGAGACTTCGGCCCACCGATGCATCGGCATGACGATCGAGACGAGGCCGGACGTTTTCGACGACCCGGAAGCCGCCTTCTCGATGGAGCTCGGGGCCACAAGAGTCGAGCTGGGCGTTCAGATACTTGACGATGAAGTCCTGCAAGGAGTGAACAGAGGACATGGGGTGGAGGCGGTCGCACAGGCGACGAAGGTCGCCAAGGACAGGGGTCTGAAGGTCTGCTACCATATCATGCCAGGCCTTCCGGGTTCCAACCCAGAGAAGGACATAGAAAGCTTCGCTAGGGTGTTCAGCGACGAGCGATTCAGGCCCGACATGATCAAGATCTACCCTACCTTGGTGGTCAAAGGCACACGCCTGCACGAGATGTGGCAGGAAGGCAAGTATTCGCCGTACTCGACCGAAGAGGCTGTGAGAGTGATCGCCGAGATGAAGAAGATAGTCCCGCCATACGTCAGGATACAGCGCATACAAAGAGACATACCAGTCCCGTTGATCGAGGCCGGCGTGGACAAAGGCCATATTAGGCTGCTTGTCAAGGAGAGGATGAGCCTCGAAGGCTCCAGGTGCAACTGTATCAGGTGCCGTGAGGTGGGATTGATGGGCTTGGAATCCTACGAAAGGGACGAGCCGCACCTGACCATTCTGAGCTACGAGGCCTCCGGAGGCACGGAGCATTTCATCTCGTTCGAGATTCCCGAGATTAGGGCTCTCGTCGGCTACGCAAGACTGAGAATTGGATCTTCGTTCCCCGGAGACTCCGCACACCTCAGAGAGCTGAAGGTATTCGGGCAGATGATTCCGATCGGCGACTCGGGGGAGGCATGGCAGCACCACGGATTCGGGAAGGAACTTGTGGCGGAGGCGGAGAGACTAGCGCGGGAGGCAGGCTGCAGCGGGGTTCTCGTCACTAGCGGAGTGGGAGCGCGGAGGTACTACGCTTCGATCGGATACGAGCGCTCAGGGACCTACATGGCAAAACCGTTCAGGTAGTGTTTTATTCCATGTCACGCATACTCGAACTGGTGTTCCATTGGGTTGCGTGGTTTGCGGCGGGGAGACGAAGGGATCCGCTCTACTCTGTGAGAAATGCTTCGGGGCAATAGACGATCCTTTAGTGCTCCTGCCGACCGCTTTGGATCCCAAATCGGATCAGCGCATGTTTCAGATCAGCAGTCCGTGTCTCAGGATCGGGCCTGTGTCTTCAGCGGACGTTTCTTATTCCAAAGGCCCGGAGCCTGCCCTGCGTCTTAGGGAGATACTTGCCTCCGAGGACAAGAGCGGCCTGCCCCTGTTCGTCAGCGGCTACTTGACCGGATTGGGCGTCGGGCTGTACTTGAGAGGGGACGAAAGGCTCCCGCGCAGAGGTATGATATGGAGCATCTTGCAGAACGCGGTGGAATCGGATTTCAAGACGGAGCAATGGGCCGCAGCCTCGATTCGCATGGGAAACGTGCTGGCGCTTTTGGTGAGAGAGGTCTCCAGGCTTCCCATCGAGGCCTCGGCTGTCCTGCCATTCGTTCAGAAGTACACCGAAGCGGTAAGAACGTTGTACGCTAGGTCCTTGCCCTATCCCTCGTTGAGCGATGCCGCTGCCATCAATGAGATACTGCTCGATCATTGGGCCGGCAATTCGGAGAAGGCCCTGTCGATGATCGAGGACAGGATCGAGGGGGAGAGATCGGAAGCGGCGAGAGCGCACCTTCTGATCGTCAAGGCGACTATGCTCGTCGAGAGCGGAATGCAATCGCAGGCGGTCCAGGTATTGGAGAGCATCCCGGGAAAGGTGAGAGACGAGAGGATCTCCCGGCTCAAAGCCCTGATCGAGGTGACAAGATGAACGACCTGGGGCTGATGATCGATGAGAGCCTCGATGCGCGGATCATCAAGGCGGTCCGGGATCTGAGACCCGAGGAATTCAGAGAGCTCGCCGTTCGTCTCTTGGAGAGCATGGGGCTGAAGGTCACCGCTGCGGCCCTGTCTGACGACGTCGTGTTTGCCGAGGGCAGCGGAAAGGAAGGCAGCTATCTCGTCATGGTCTCGAAGCGTCAGGATCACGCCTCGATCAAAGGTTTGAAGTCTATCAAAGACAAGGCGGCGACGGAAGGACGTCTTCCCGCGCTCGTGGCAACTCACGAGTTCGAAAAGGAAGCGCTCGATTTCGCAAAATCCTCCGGCATCGCCATCGCCGACAGACCGAAGTTCCTCGCGCTGATGAAGCGCTACGACCTGGCGAAACCGCTCCTCAAGGAGGTGGATAAGAGAATTCTCGAGCGGGAGGGGGATCGGTTCCTGCCGTCTGTCGGGAAGCTCGACGATGTGATGGAGAGCGCCGACGACGACATAGAGCATGCCAGATACAGGGAGGCGCTGAGCAAACTTGACAGAGCGCTCGAATTGAAACCCACTCACTACGCCGCCTTGCAGAAGAAGACGAGCGTCCTGATGGAGCTAGGCGACTACGAAGAGGCTCTCGCGACCTGCAGGAAGGCCGCCGAGCTGATGCCGAACGACGCGTCTTCCTGGTACCTCATGGGGTTGATACTGCATGAGCTCGGAGATTTGGGGAAGGAGATCGAGGCATGCGATATGGCATTGAAGTTCTCTCCCCGCATGGCCGCGGCAATGCTGAATAAGGGTGCTACGCTTTTCCAGCTAGGGAGACTGGAGGAAGCTCTCAGCGTCTACGAAAGCATGCTGAAGTTCTACCCGAACAGTCAAAGGGCTTTGAACAACCGCGGCCTGATATTGAAGGCGATGAAAAGGTCGGACGAGGCGCTGCAATCATTCGACGCCGCGGCCGCGATCGACCCCTCTTTCGTCGATCCGTTGGTCAACAAAGGCTCTCTGCTCTCGGAAATGGGGAAGCTCACTGAGGCGATCGAATCGTTGAGGGAGGCCGTCAAGCTCCAGCGGGGAAGATCCGATCTGTGGATGAAGTTGGGACTCGCCCAGAAGACCGCTGGAATGTTCGAAGAGGCGGCGAAATCCTTCGCAGTTGCGGCAGTTCTCGATCCTACGTTGACGGACGCGACGAGGGAGAGGGATGAAGCCCTGGCGGCCGCGGGAATGATAGGCAGACACGAGGTGACGAAAGAGGCCGGGGACCTCTGCAGAGAGTACATGATTTCTTCCCTCCTCATGAAGGCCTCTGGAGAGCTTGAGGGCGCGTTGGACGAGCTCGAGAAGTGCATCGAAATGAAACCCAGTGCACCGGAGGTCTACTTGAATCAGGCTGGGATACTACTCGAACTCGGCAGACTCGAGGAGGCGTTGGTCGCTCTGAAGGAAGGGGTCAGGGAGGATCCTCGCAACAACGAGCTGCGTCTTGATCTCGAGGCTCTCACATACCGCTTGGGACGCAAGGAGGACTGCCTTAGGCTCCTCGAAGGCACTCAGGATTCTGCGGAGGCGCTTGCGAGGCGCTGTCTGCTGCTTCTCGACTTGCATCACGAGGAGAGGGCTGTCATCGCTGCGCGAGAGAGCGGAGGAGACCACGGCAGGTTGGATCGTATTCTGGCAATCGCGCTAATAAAACAGGGGAAGTACAAGGAGGCGTCCGAGGTCCTGAGGAAGTGTCTCGACGAATTCCCGGGATCGCCCGAGCTGTTGAGCTGTCTCGGCGTCTGCCTGCGTTTCGCAGGGGAGCTAGACGAGGCTGAGAACGTACTCAATGAGGCGGTCCAGATCGCACCTATCTATGCGGACGCGTGGAACAATCTCGGATGCGTTCTGTACGTGAAAGGCGCCTTGGAGGAGGCTGAGAAATGTCTGAGCGAGGCGTTGTTGATCGACAGGCGCCCTGCGTTTCTTCTGAACGTTGGCATGTGCCGTTTGAGCACGAACGACTTGGACGGAGCTCAGGAGCTCTTCACTTCCGCTTTGAGGATCGAGCAGAGCGCCGATGCGCTCAACGCGCTCGGCATAGTCTCGGAAAGAAAGAAGGAGATCATCAAAGCGCTCGAATTGTACGAGGCGGCATTGGAGAAAGCACCGAGTTTCCAGGATGCCCT
>JAJRAH010000133.1 GCA_028679985.1 Methanomassiliicoccales archaeon | reverse complement strand
TCTTCGGATCCATGTTCTTCGCCAGAGGTTGTATCGGGTTGAGGATGTCTATTCCGATATCGACTAGGTCATTCAAATACGAATAAACGGACCCGCAAGAGTGATAGAACACCTTCGCACCGGTCATGTCCTTGACGGCCCTGACATACCTGGCAGTGTACGGTTTCACGAATCGACGGAAGTCATCGAGAGACACGAAGCCTCCAGTCTGCATTCCCATGTCGTCGTAATAGACGGCGACGTCGGTATAGTCCCCGACTTCCCCGTAGAAGGAATCGCAGACTTCGATCGCGACATCCGTTATCTTGTCCGCGAATACACTGTAGAATTCTGGCTCCAGCCTCATGTCAAGAAGCCATCGGTCGAATCCCCTCAAGCCCGCATACATGTGAAAGATCCTGCCCGCGTATCCAGGATGAGAGAAAATCGCGAAGTCTGTCTGTTCGTGCAGACGCTTTGCTTCCTTCTGCTTCCCTCTTGTGAATGCAGGGTTCTTCGGGTCGGGCCAGTACTCATATTCCTCTATGTCATCTTGGGTCTTGGCATCCCTCAAAGGTGCAAGATCGTCAGGGATGCTCTTGTAGAGTCCAGACTGCTTCAATATGAGTCCCCATGCGTCTCTGTACCTGCCCCCCGGAAGCTCCTGCAGGGGCTCGCCGCCGATATTTATGTGCCTAGTATCGACCCTGAATCTGTGCAGTATTCGTTCGTCGACATTCTGAACACAACTGAGTCGTGTATTTATCACCGGAGGCTCTGGGTCTTTGACACCAAGCTTCTGGCAGAGGGCTTCATAACCGTACGGCGCTCCCTTGACAATACCAGCGACCACTCCGCCGAAATCGATAGGTGGGCGGTCTGGTTCCTTCCTTTCCACTGCCCTGATGACCCTCTCTCTTGATGTCATGCCAACCATGATCAATACCCCGGTGGTGCCTCTAAGAAATAAGGGTTCGATTACTTCCACTTTTCCCGAAAAGGATGGACGATATGTGCCCCCAATCCTATTCCTTCATCCGAACCGTCACGGACATGAGGTCCTCGACAACCTTCGTCTTCGGGAAGATCCTACGGGCTTCCTCCCCGAGAACGGCCGTATCCTCATAGCGACTGCTTATGTGATTCAGATAGAGTATGCTCACATTCGCCTTCGCCGCGACCGTGGCGGCACCTTCCGCAGTAGAATGACCGAACTCGTCCGCCCTGGCCCTGAGTGATGAATCTGCGGTCGCCTCGTGCACGAGTACGTCCGCCCCCCTTGCTGCTTCTATCAGCCTGTTGCAAGGTCTGGTGTCGCCAGAAAACGCAATCTTCAGACCTGGCCTTGCCTCGCCAAGAACCATGTCGGGCGTCACCGTCTTCTTCCCGACCTTCACGGCCTTTCCTTGTTGTAGTGCCCTGAAGAGGGGACCCTCCGGCACTCCTAGCGCTCTAGCCGCATCCAGGTTGAACTTCCCGGGGCGATTCTCCCCCAGGAGCACATACCCCAAAGCTGGAACATTATGGTCGACCTCGACCGCCTCCACGCTGTAGCCGGGGAATTTCACGACCTCTCCTGCCTTCAGCTCGTACACGTGGACGTCGAAACCGGGCGAGAAGTAACCTATCCGAAGCAAGCTCCTCATGATGTCGATCATGCCCGAAGGGCCGAATACTTCCAGCGGTTTGTCCCTCCCGACGAAGTTCATCGACTGGATCATCCCCGGTATGCCAAGGAAATGGTCTGCGTGGAAGTGGGTCACGAAGATCTTGTGCACCTTCATGAACGAAGCGGAGGACATCATGAACTGCCGTTGCGTACCCTCTCCGCAATCGAAAAGAATCATCTCCGATGCCAGTTGAAGTGCGGTGGCGCTGACGTTCCTATTGGGGGCGGGTATGCTCCCTCCCGTCCCCAGGAAGACGAGACGCATGCACGGACTATGATTTGCTCTGATTAAATCTTTTCCGGATTCTTGCTCTCATCCAGCTATCGCTCATCGCAAATACGATAAGGCCCACGATCGCCAGTCCGGTTGCGACATACATAGCGCCATGATATCCGAAGGCGAAGGAGATGGTACCTCCCAGCAAAGCCCCAACGATCGCTGAGATCGAGAGCACAGATTGTAGAATCCCCACGGCCGTTCCCTTCTCATCATTCCTCTCCATCACATACTTCATTGACCCGACATACAGGCAGGACCATGCGGCTGCCAGAATGATCTGAGCGGGAACTATCTGCCAATACACCAGCGCCAGGGTGTAGGTCGGGAACGTTATCGCGGAAAAGATGAAACCAAAGGCAACCAACGAAGAGGAGCTGAAACGGTCGAGCAACTGCATGAAGAAGAACTGTCCGAACGCGTTGATCGCATATATCCCCCCAATGAACAACGGATCCGCACCTAAATCTGCCAGGAAAATCGGATATGTGACCCAGATCATGTTTGCGCCGATGTGCCTGAGCATCATCGAGGAGTAGACAGGCAAGTTCCTTTTGATCAGCGCCCGAGGAAACAGCGCTACCTCGTGCAGAGTCTCCTTGCCGAAGGGCAGAAAGAGTGAGATGGCGAAGGAGACGGCCAGGAGCGCAGCGCTGAACAGGAATATCTGATAGTATATTCCTATGAAACCCGCGATGAAGGTGCCGGCCCCGAATCCGAAGCTCCCCCATGACGTGAACTTACCAATCTTCTTGCTGGACTCGTAGACATAGGCAATCAGCGCTGAGGGAAACACGCCCGCGCAGATTCCGACGATGATTCTGATGAGGCCAAGCGCAAAGGTGCTGTCGGCGAAGATGTGAAGAAGGCAGGCGATGGCTGACAGCAACAGGCCGACGATCAGGATTGTCCGTCGGCCATAGACGTCGGACGCCCTCCCAAATATGTATGATGAAATGAAGACCGCGGCGTTGTATCCCGCCACGATGACCCCTACCTCCACCATGCTCGACCCGAACTCGTCTCTTGCGAGATTCGGTATCAACAGGGAGGCCCCCGCCAGCCCTGCGTTTGAAAGCATCTGAATCGTGGAGGCTTTCATTACGGGCTAGAGATGTTTACCATTTTTAACCTTTTCCGGTGTCAGCGGCCAAGTGACTCAAGCTGCCTAAGCTCCTTCGTCTCCTTCTTGAGCTTCCGGTAATGCTCCCTGCACACACGCACCCGTCGCAAGGACTCGTCGAACTTCAAGTCCGCTTTCGCGGCCAATTTCGAGGACACAGAACGCTCAGCCGGTTTGCCGCAACCCGTGACATCGCACATCTCCATCCCAGAAACGTCCGGCTTTCCTTCCATGTCCCAGGTCATATCGGTAGAAGATAATCACTCTTTCTGCTGTATTCGGACTCATCGAGAATCTAGAAGGAAGATTCGCGCCCCGGACAATTCCAGCGAAGTATTATTACTCAATCATCCAATACCCAGCTGGATGATAAAGGTCGCTCCGTCGATCCTGTCTGCAGACTTCTCCAGACTGGGAGATGAGATAAGGAGACTCGAGGTCGCGCGGGCAGATTGGGTCCACATCGACGTCATGGACGGCAACTTCGTCCCCAACATAACGATCGGTCCGGTCGTGATTGGTCATGTCAGATCCAGCACCTCACTGCCCTTCGATGTCCATCTCATGATTCTGAACCCGGAAAGATACGTCGAACCCTTCGTGGACGCCGGATCCGACATCGTGACTGTCCACGTCGAAGCGACCGAGGATGTGCGCGCCACGCTTCAGAAGATAAGATCGCTCGGGAAGAAGAGCGGTCTTTCCCTCAACCCGGAGACACCGTTCCGCAAGGTGGAGCCATACATGAACGAAATCGATTTGCTGGTCGTCATGACAGTCCACCCAGGTTTTGCTGGTCAGGCGTTCATGCCTGAAGTGCTGCCGAAGATACGAGAAGCACGAAACTACGTCGAAAGGGAACGGATTGACGTCGACATCGAGGTCGACGGAGGAATAAACGCTCAAACGGGGAAAATGGCAGTGGGAGCCGGAGCCACGGTACTGGCCGCAGGAAGCGCCCTATTCAGATGTCCGGACCTTAGAAAAGAGATTGAGAACTGGCATAGATTCGGATGATTCCGATAGGTCCGCCTGACTGCAGATTGGCACGCGATGGGAAAGATTCATAAACGCATCCCGTCATTCTGCCCGCAGTGGCAAGATGAACGGATTCACTAGCAAGACGTTCCTGATACTGGTTACGGTGATTTTTCCGCTGTTGCTTCTAGCGGCCGCGGTCTTTCTCGGCTCCAACATCGTCGCAATAATCGCGATACTGGTCTGGATGGGTGTCGGGACGATCATTCTATATCTTCCGTACGCGAAGGATTGAACCCAACCCCTATTCGACGACTTCCCCGAATGCCGCTCTTCTGACGACCCGTTTGATCTTTACTTTGACTTCCTGACCGACCTTCGTATTCGGGACGAAGACGATCATACCTTCCACCTTCCCTATGCCGTCCCCCTGAGACCCTATGTCGGTTATCTTCAACGTGTATATCTGGCCTTCCTCCACCGACTTCCGTCCCTTGAAACCATACTCCCCTGTCATGATTCGAAGATAACGATCATACTAGTTAAGCGTAATCCCACTGCCAGGAAAGTATATTTGACGATGCTTCGATACGTCAGGACGCATGGGAGTGAATCTCTCGGATATCGTCCCGATCGATATCGTGCAACTCGAGGATCTCGCCGGGAAGAGCATCGCGATCGACGCCTACAATGCCATTTATCAGTTCCTCTCCGTCATAAGGCAGCCAGACGGTACGCCGCTGATGGACGCCAAGGGGAGAGTGACTTCTCACCTGGCAGGTCTGCTCTACAGGAACACGAACCTGATTGAAGCAGGGATCCGCCCCTCCTACGTCTTCGACGGAATCCCGCCAGAAATGAAGAAAGAGACGATACTTGAGAGATCCGAGAAGAGGGCTAAGGCGAAAGCGGAGTGGGAGGACGCACTCAGGAAGGGCGACTACGAAAAGGCATTCTCGAAGGCGACGCGTGCATCGAGGATCACGAACGAGATCGTCGAGTCCTCTCGAATACTTCTGACATATCTAGGCGTTCCTGTTGTGCAGGCTCCAGAAGAGGGCGAGGCGCAGGCAGCATACATGGCTTCAAAGGGAGACGTCTGGGCCGCATCATCGCAGGATTTCGATTCCCTCCTATTCGGCGCCCCGAGACTGGTGCGGAACCTCACTCTCACCGGCAAGAGGAAGATGCCCGGTCGGAGCGACTATAAGACGGTCAGCATTGAGGTCATCGAACTGAACAAGACCCTGAGCCAGTTGGAACTCACGCGCGAACAGCTCATCGACCTCTGCATCCTCATGGGCACGGATTACAATGCTGGTGTTTCCGGTATAGGCCCTAAGAAAGCTTTGAAACTCATCCACGAGCACGGAAATATCGATTCGGCGCTCAAAGATATTGGAGTCGAAATCCCGAGGTTGGAGGGAGTCAGATACCTCTTCCTCGACTATGAGAAGACTGACGAGTACGTCCTGGATTGGAAGGCGCCTGAGAAAGGGAAAGTCATCGAGTTCCTGTGTGAGCAGCACGATTTTTCAAAGTCAAGAGTCGAAGGCGCACTGAGCAGGATTGAGGAGAGACAAAAGACGGAACGGGCTCAGACGCGCGCGCAGAGCAGCCTCGACGTCTTCGGTTGAGTCCCCGAGATCGCCCCCGGACGGGACGGAAAAGACACTACGCAGCTCGTTATCAGAATCAATGCCAGAGTCCTATAGTTATAAATGGGGCAAGACACATTAGGCCCTTAGGGACGGCGATGATAAAGCAGGTCCAATCTACATACAACCCGGCAGAGCTTGAAAAGAAAATAAGAGAGAATTGGGTTCGCGATAACACTTACAAGAAGGTCAAGGAACTCCGTTCGGGCGGTCCGGATTTCTACTTCGTCGATGGGCCTCCGTACACAACTGGCTCGATCCATTTGGGGACGGCCTGGAACAAGAGTCTCAAGGATACTATAATCAGGTTCAAGCGGATGCAGAAGTTCAACGTTCGCGATCAGCCTGGCTATGACATGCACGGCCTGCCGATCGAGGTGAGGGTGGAGCGGACGATCGGAGTCAAGAGCAAGAAGGAAATCGAGGATTACGGCATAGACAAGTTTGTTAGCACGTGCAAGAACTTCGCAATCGACTTCCAAAAGCGCATGACAGAGCAGTTCAAGGAACTCGGCGTGTGGATGGATTGGGAGAATCCGTATCTCACGATCGCGCCTGAGTACGTCGAAGCGGCCTGGTGGACTCTGAAGAGGGCGTACGACAAGGGTCTGCTGATGTCCGCCAATCGCGTGCTGTCCTGGTGTCCACGGTGCGAGACCGCGTTGGCGGAGGCTGAGATCGAGTATTGGGATGAGAGCGACCCTTCAATCTACGTCAAGTTCCCCCTCCGAGACGAGGAGGGAACCTCCCTTCTGATATGGACGACCACTCCGTGGACATTACTGGCGAACATGGCGGTCGCTGTCCATCCAGATTTCACGTACGCCAAGGTCAGATTCTCCAAGTCGGATGGCGAAGAGAAGGAGACGGTGATAGTGCTCGAGGATCTCGCGGAGGAGATCGGAGCGCTTGCCAACTGGGATGAGTATGAGGTGGTGGAGCAGATCGAAGGGGACGATCTGGTCGGACTGGAATAACTCACACCTTTCCTCGATGAGGTCCCCAGTCAGAAGAAGGTAACAGGTAAATGGACCCACCGCGTCATCCCCTCATCCACTGTTGCGGCCGAGAACACGGGATTGGTTCACATAGCTCCTGGCCATGGTCCGGAGGACTTCGAACTCGGAATGGAATTCGGAATTGAAGCGTTTTGTCCAGTTGACGAGAACGGGAAGTTCAGTCAGGAAGCAGGTGAGAAGTTCGCTGGCATGAACGCCCGGAAGTCGAACGCGGACATCGTTCAGTACCTTAGGACGAAGGGATTGATTTTCTACGATCACACGCTCGAACACAGATACGGGCATTGCTGGAGATGCGACTCCCCGATCATCTACAGAACGACCTCTCAGTGGTTCCTGAAGATCACGCAGATAAAGGAACTGATGCTCGAGGAAATCGATAAGGTCAGGTGGACCCCTGACTGGGCGGGATCGTCACGGGAATACGATTGGGCCGTGAACGCGAGAGACTGGTGCATATCTCGACAGAGGTACTGGGGAATTCCTCTGCCGGTCTGGAAGTGCCAGTGCGGGGAGATGAAGGTCATTGGTTCCGTCGCCGAGCTCAAAGGTGCAGATGGTTTTCGAGATGGGATGGAGCTCCATAGGCCATGGATCGACGCCGTCACGCTGAAGTGTGAGAAATGCTCGGGAAGGATGAAGCGGGTGCCGGACGTACTGGACGTATGGTTCGATTCCGGCGTCTCGAGCTGGGCTCAGCTGGGATTCCCGGGCAGCAGGAAGGAGTTGGATAGATGGTGGCCCGCGAAATGGATCACCGAAGCTCATGATCAGACCCGGGGATGGTTCTACTCGCAGCTTGCCGCAGGATGCATAGGTTTCGAGAGGGCCCCCTACGAATCGGTGCTCATGCATGGGTGGATACTGGACCCGCAGGGACAGCCGATGTCTAAGAGCAGAGGCAACGTCATTGAGCCGGCGGAGGTAATCGGGGAGCACGGTGCCGATGCCCTCAGGTTCTACATGATGAAGGCCAATGCCCCTTGGGAGGACATAGCATTCCAGCACGAGGGCGTCAAGAACGCACGACGGACGTTGAACGTTTTCTGGAACGTTTGCAACTTCGCAACTACATACATGTCGATAGATCACTTCGACCCGGCTTCGGTCGAATTCGCCGCGCTCCAGTCCTCCCTGAGAGTCGAGGATAGATGGCTGATATCCAGGAGCGAGAGACTGAAGAACGAGGTCGCCAAGCACATTGAATCGTTCGAGCTGCACAAGGCTTGCAGAGCCTTGGAAGAGTTCATTCTCGAAGACCTGTCCAGATGGTACGTCAGACTCATCCGGGATAGGATGTGGAGGGAAGAAGGGGACATGGACAAGATCGCAGCGTACAGAGTCCTGCACGATTCGTTGATGTCCCTCTCGAAGCTGATGGCCCCGTTCTGCCCTCACATAACGGAGGAGGTCTATCAGAGCCTCGACGGCTCGAAGGGCTCGATCCACATGCAGGATTGGCCGGCCCCCGACCTCACGAAGGCCGATGACAGACTTGAAGGGTCGATGTCGCTGGTGAAAGAGATAGTCGAAATCGTCACCAGGGAAAGACAGTCGAGGGGTGTCAAGCTGCGTTGGCCGCTGAAGAGGCTCGCGATAAAGGCAAAGACCAGAGAAACCCTGGACTCACTGAGATCCCTTGAGGCGGTACTGAGCTCGCAGGCCAACATCAAGTCCGTGGAATTCGTCAATCCGGATGAGGATTGGAAGGACATGATTTTGAACGTGATTCCGAATCCAATGGCGATCGGGAAGGTCTACCGTCAGTGGTCAAGCAAGATAGCGATCCTTTTGAAGAGCAGGCCAGCATGCCAGATAAAAGAGAGCATCGAAAAAGGAGAGTACTCCTTAGGCATCGAAGGTCAGATGATTAAGATTGAGCCGAACATGGTCTCGTTCACGACGTCGTTGCCCCCGGACGTAACGAGCGTACCGTTCTCCGAGGGTGAAGTGTACGTCGATTTCCAGATGACCCCTGATATCGAAGCGGAAGGTTTCGCCAGGGATCTGATAAGGCGGATACAGCAGATGAGGAAGGATATGGATCTCGACGTTGAGGAGTTCATAACCGCCAAGGTCAGAGCCTCCGCGAAGCTCATCGAGTTCTTCAAAGTGTGGAGGGACCACATAATGAAGGAGACCAGGGCGAAGGATATCACTTTCACTCATGAGCCCGGCGGAGAAAGCGTGGTTAACTGGGAGGTTGAAGGCGAAGAGATCGAGGTCGGGGTGACATCGCTTCACACGAAAGAGTCGGTAGGCCAGTTCTCGGTGATACCGGGGCTTTCCCGGAATGGAGCCCTTGGGCTGGTAGAGGCTGGATACAAGTCTCCGGCCGATCTGAGATCCCTTCCAGAGGAGAAGATAGCTGAAATAAAGGGCGTCTCCAAGACGGATGCCAGGAAGATCACTCATTACGTTCACAAGACCGGATTGGGGGCAGAACTGTCGTGCCCTGAATGTGGTTCCCTGATAAAGGAGGGGTCCGAGACCTGCCCGTCCTGCGGGAAGAGCCTCGTGGCAAAAGGGGGATCGATGCCTAGGGACAAGCTCATACCGTTCTTGCTCAGAGTGCCGAGGATGAACAGAGTCAAGGCGGAGATGCTCTATGATGCTGGATTCGACAGCATCGAGAAGCTGGAAGCAGCATCCAAGGACGAGATCCGTCAGGTGAAGGGGATAGGTGCAAAGACGGCCGAAAAGATAATCGCCTATGTCCATGCTGGCGGATTCAAGAACCCGGTGAAGTGCGAGAAGTGCGGGGCGAGTATCCCTCCCGATGCTTTGACCTGCCAATCCTGCGGTGTGGAGGCGCCATCCGAGATCGTTGAGGAAGGAGAGGTCGAGGAGGAAGCCGAGGTGATCACGGCCGAGGACTACAAGCTCGAACCGTCTTTCACCTACCTGATCAAGGAGGACAAAGCCGAGAGGTCGTATGGGTTCTTCGTCAAAGCGTTGGCGGAGGGTCTGAGCGGCTTCTGCGTTACAAGGAACTACCCCCTGAAGATCAAGGCGAAGCACAACATCGGGGATACTCCAGTGATATGGTTGTCGAACGTCGGGAAAGAGAATACGCTGAGACCGAAGGACCTCGAGAAGCTCAGCGTTTCGCTGGAGCAGTTCATCACGGCGGCTGAACCGGGCAAAGGAAGCATAGTCCTGCTCGACGGGCTCGAGTACCTTATCACGAACAACAACTTCCTCACCGTCCTGAGGTTCGTGCAGTCTCTCAGGGATCAGATCGCCATAAAGAACGCGATACTGTTGATGGCGCTCAATCCTTCGACTCTGGAACCTCACGAATTAAACCTGCTTGAGAAAGAAGTGGACGTCACGATGTGATCGTCCACGCGTGACCGGTATTCAGATCGCGCCGGGCCGTCTATCGTCCCTCATGGATTCGCGGTTCGGATAAGCACCTTCATCACTCTGTCGAAGCCCGGGACTGTGTCGAAATCCGAAAGCTCTTCCAGCGCGATCCATCTGTGCTCCGTGTGCTCCCAATCGGTCGCTACCTCTCCGTTCGCGACCTCAAAGAGGAAAGGATGTATCTCCCACACTGTATCTCCGGATCGCACTACTATCGATTCGGCCCGCCTGAGCAGCAGGGCATCATCCACTCCCACCTCCTCCGACATCTCTTTCAGAGCCGTTTCGATCGGCTCCTCCCCCACCTCAACGTAGCCGCTGACACCGGCCCACTTTCCCCTGAACGTTCCGACCTTGCCGCTTCTCTTGAGGATCAAGAACTTGTCTCCTTTGGTCAGGATGCACGTCACAACGCTCTTCCATTCCACGCCCTCGATCTCGACCGTTCCAGCGGTGCCGTCGACTGCAGCTTTGTCACCGCTTCTCAGTAAGGAGACGTCAACTCCGTCAACGAGCGGAATGCCGCACATCACGGCGCCGGTGGTGACAATCGGTTCCGCCCTGCAGTTGACGATCGCGGTCGGAAGAGTTCCGGCCCTCTTCATCTCCAGCATCGTGTACGAGCCTACCGTGCTCCCTTTTCCAAACGGAAAGGCAAACACCTTGCCTGCGAGGCTCACTTCGTCCGAACCAGATAGACGGCCCGTAGACGGATTCACGCCCCCGAGAAAGCTGAAAGGAGCGATGAGAGTCACGACAGAACCGCACGCTGTCCCACGGGATATGCTCCTCCCCTTCAGAATCAGGTTATCATCCCCATCAGTTCCACCACGCTCGCACAGACGACCTTCTGCGAGCAGAGCGTCGGAAGATAGTTGCATGCCTTTGCGGAGTTCGTCGCGGTGCATGAGTGATGTTCTTCGACAGGGGATACCACCATGCAGGTGTCACAAAGGACTCTCCCAAAGCGCTCCAACACCGCTATCTCTCTCGAACATCGCCTCACTACGGACTTGGAAGTGCAGAACCAGATGTCAATCTCTCTCTTCTTACTCTTGCCTTTCAGCATCGAGGCGATTTCCCGAATCTCCGTTTCAGACAGATGGGGACATCCCAGGGCAATGAGGTCCGGATCTGTACCAGTCGAGAGAGAATTTCGCGCATCGACAAGGTCTTCTCGTCCGACGCGGAGCCTCTCGAGTCCTCTCAAGTCGACATCCTTCGCCTCCGGAGTCACTCCCTCTATGTGGAACATCGCCACTGCTCCCGATGCAGCCATAGCGGCGGCAAGCGTCTTAGCCTCGTCGAGATTGGGCCTTATATTTCTGAAGTATGGAACGCCGTTCGCAACTTTCTTCCCAACTACCTGCCCTAGAAGTGTGTAGTCGAGGATGCCGCCTTCTATCTCCGCCTCCACCACGACGGTGGGCATCCTATTCGAATCGAAATGCATTCCGTACGCCGGGGTCTTGCCCAATATCGAAGCAGCGAGTGCCCCCGGCCCTCCCTCCCTGTTGGTCCGAGCCCCTACAATTGAATTGATGTAAGACAGCGCCGATGACTCGGCCCATGCCACGGTGTCTCCCTCCCTGGGCAGGTTCCCAGCTAGATATGGCGTGCAGGTGCAGATCGTTTCGACACCCATTCTTGAATAACGCTCGATGATCTCCAGTTGCCTCTCCGCGAATCTCTCAGATACATTCATGTCTCTCCACCGGGCGAGATCCATCCCTGCGGGATTGAGGGTCGTCTTCACTGCGACCTTAGCATCCGATGCCATCTCTGTGAGGAATTCGAGTCCGCCCTCGCCAATCGTCTTGTACGAAACGCCTGAAAGGTGGGCCGAGCTTATCGGCAACAATCGCTCGGCATCGTAGACCGTACCGATTGCGACCAGCAGCTCCATTGCCCGCTGAGCGGCGTAGCCCTTCTGACCGCCGAGCACCGCCTCTTCGTCCCTAGTGAGGAACATGTGTTTTCCCGTACACTCTCGTGCTGTAAGGCTTTTTTGGGTGTTCTAACCGATTCTGTGACACTCGAATTACGAGAGATTGTGGCGGGCCTGTCGGGATTTTCGTCCCCTAATCGGGGATTTCGAACCCGAGTCCGAGGCTGACTTCGGCTTATCGCGAAAGCCACCGGAGGCCTCAGTGATATCCAAGCTACACTACAGGCCCGCAACCAGAGGGATGGAGGAAGTCCACAATAAAACTTCTCACGGCTGGAACGGGGGCGCAAGAGAATGACTTGAGAACATCTGGAACGGCTTCAGGTGAAGAGTCCTCTTCTCAAGGGATCTCCTGAGGAGAAGAATAGAAATATGAGCACGTTGTGCGATACGAACCGCGATGGTCCAGTTACGGAGCATCCTCAGAAAACGGAGAAACCTCGTTGTCGGTTGTGTAATAACTTTACTTGTCATGACCGATTTCCTGGCAGCCTGGTACACGGTGAGCTATACTACCGAGGACAAAGCCGCCACGGTCGAGACAACACCATATAGCATCCTGGAAGTCAGGCACTCAAGTACCGACACGTTGCTGATCCGCTCTGATGATGGTGTCCGAGTCTTCACTTCGGAATTCTCCAAATACGATCTAGATGCCAATGCTGTAGGAATGTGTATAGCGGATACCACGGACGCCGTGGCGATCGGCACCGAGGATGGGGTGATCCGATACTATCAGCCAGGAGAGATGTCCTCACACTTCTCAGTCGATTTTGATGGATCCGCAACACCTATCGGGATAGCTGAGAGTTTCACGACAAGAGGATCCATTCCGGATCAGTTGGTCCTTGTCATGAACAACGCAACGGACACAAGCGTGGTAGTTCTGTCCGTAATAGGAGATGGATCCGTCTCGTGGAGAAGGAGCCTTGGCACCGGGGTCGTTGCGACGGCATGGTCAGAGGGCTCCAATTTCGCCACAGCGCTCGACAACAACTCAGTCTTTCTCTTCCGCTGGACCTCGAATGTGATGAGGAGAGTCTATCATTTGGCAGAACCGGTGAGGGAGATTGCCCTATCCAACTCAGGCAATTACCTCGCAGTCTTGTCCGGTCACGATCCAACTAACCTGACGGTATTCGAAACCGGTTCGATCGATCCAATTCTCGAGATGGATCTCCCCGGCAACTGCACCGACCTCAAGCTTCAGAAAGAGATAGACTCGATATTCGTTAGATCTGGAGAAAGCGTACTGGACATATCGGACGGTCAACTCAGCACCGCCGTCTCAAGACCTGATCTCAACTCGTATACGGCCTCGACGATGGTCGAGGGCCTATTTGTTTCGACAGAACAGGGTATATTCGCGTACAAGACCGACAGGGACTCGCCGATCTGGGAGGCCAGGGTCGGAAACATCTGCACAGATCTAGTGACGGATCTTGCCGGAGCCATTGTCGTCGGCTATGACTCCGGCCACCTGGTGTTCATAGACAACACGGACATCGTACTCGGGAGCAAGACGGGATGGTTCGCGGTGGGACTGGCAGTGATATTGGAGCCGGTCGCCTTGATAACTGCATTGAATTGGAAGAAGATCCGAAGTCCCAAGAAGGGTACGCTCTATGTTCTCGTTGCGGGAGCCTTTGTCGGAATCGCCGTCTCCGCTGTATTCATGAGCGAATCGTCTGCCGACCTCCTCGGTGGAACCGTAGCCTACCTGGCCTTCATCGGCATCGTAGGGGCGATTTCAACTCTTATCGCCTGGAACTCGGCGGCCGGTATCGGAACCGTGGCCCTAGGCGTCGGCGCGGGTCTAGTCGCGAGCGTCCTGCTCGTGCTTGTTTTCCAATTCGGCCTCTGGTACTCGGGTTACTTATTCCAGTCGACCGACCCGGTTTTCAAATCCCTAATCAACGGCCTTTTCGACGGCATCAAAACGGGACTCGTCGGAGGCATCGTGGGATACGTGATACAGAGGCTCTACAAGTAGAATCTGTAGAAGGGAATCGACTCCTTCGACGGATCTTCATTTCTTCTTGAACTCGGTGTAGCCGCACCTTCCGCACGAGATTCGATCCCCGTGCTCGGCCAAGAAAACACCTTGACCGCATTTTGGGC
The DNA here is from genome assembly GCA_028679985.1 of Methanomassiliicoccales archaeon. Lineage (GTDB taxonomy): Archaea > Thermoplasmatota > Thermoplasmata > Methanomassiliicoccales > JACIVX01 > JAJRAG01. The sequence goes on along the minus strand of JAJRAH010000133.1, from coordinate 8,435 downwards.
AGTGCCTGCGCTTCCGATCGATCTTGCCTTCTTTGACCTCGTAGTAATCCTTCTTCGACATCGTGACATCCCTCACTTCTTCTCGGCTACGGCCGCTTTCTTCTCATCGGCAGCCGGCTTCTTCTCTTCCGTCCCAGCTTTCTTCTCCGGGGCGGCGGGCTTGGCGGCCTTGGCCTTTCTTTCCTTCTTCGGCTTTTCCATCAGGCCGTGTCTTACCTGCTGATGCTTGCTCTCCCGGAACTTAATGGCATCGACTGACTTGTAGATCTTCGAATAGCCAGCACTCGAGCCCTTTCCAAACTCAGTGTGGAGATTGTCGACTACGACCCTCTCCTTCTGAACGTTCATGAGTTCCGCGAGTTTCGATCTCAACGAATCCCTCGTGGGAGTTGGCTCACCATCGTGATCTACTCTGAACTGTACCTCAGTCCGATCCTGCAACACATTCTCCTTCTTGCTCTGAATTTCAACCTTCAATTCAATTCCTCCATCGCGTATATGAGCGACTTGGCTCTCGCCGACGTCTCTCGGTCGATCCTGACGAGCACCATACCTTCATCAGGGAGGCCGTACACGAGGCATGTTCCTGAGGGCGCGAGCGCAACGCACACAAGAGCGGCGAGGTCCTCTTCCCCCTTAACCCGCATCTTCGTCCTTCCCTTCCTGCTCATTGCCTTCTTTGCCTCGGCGACGAGCTGGGGGGTTATGCAACCCGCGGGATTGCTGACCACTACGCTCTTCCCTTCGATGCCATCGACCATCTCCTTGAGAAGGTTCGTCTCGCCTCTCTTTGTCTTGTAGTCGAATATGAGGATGTCCGGACAAACTCCCTTCTGGAGGAGCGTTGTCGAGACTACATCCCCCACCGTGACAAGATTTCTGCAATCCGTGATGACTTCGAGCATTTCCTTCTCTTCCGTAAGCTTTCCGAACGGCATCCTCAGCTGTTCTCTCATATGGTCCGGCAGCGCCCAACCCCTCCTCGGGACTCTCAGATCATCTGACTCTGAGGGCGAACTTGCCGTTGACATTGATGCCCATCCTCTTTGCTATCTCTGACTTCGTGTGATCTATGATGATAACGTAACCTTGCCAGTCCTCCGAGGTCTGGTTCCCGCAAAGAGGACAGGTCTCTTCCTCGGTCACGAAACTGCAGTGTTTGCAGGCTCTCTGGACCTTCATGAGGCACTCCCCTTCTTCTTCCGCTCCTCTTCGATCCATTCAAACTTGCCGAGTCCAGGCTGCCTCATCGTGAGGCCGATCTTGCTTTCCCTCGGGTTGCGCTCGTTCAGACTCAGCGCGACTATCCTGGCCCTGACCTTGTCCCCGATCCTCAGGTCCCGCTTCGTGTCCTTCCCGATCAACCTTTGATTGTCGGTGTCGACATCGATCCTGTCATCCATTATCTGGCTAATGTGAAGCAGGCCGTCCAGCGGACCGAACCTGACAAATGCTCCAAACTTCATTATCTCGCAGATCGTCCCCTCCACGACCTCCTGCAATTGGGGACGGAATATCAACGCGTCGAACTTCACCTTCTGGTACACGGCACCGTCGCCGTGGACAACCCGGCCAAGTCCAACGGGCTCGATATTCTGGATAAGAATGGTCAACGAGTCGTTTCCTTCGATCTTGCCCTCGTATGACTCCCATGTGAGCTCCTTGGCAACCTTCTCGAGGTCATCGCCGAGGCGGTCGGGAGGAATCCTGACCACTCTCTCACGATTCGTCAATAAATACATCAGCACGCCCTCATGACTAGTTGGGCATGAGTCATCCCTTATTTAAATCTTGAGACCGAGGGACCTCGGATTGAATAGCACTGGATATAGAAAAGAGAAAAGGGAAAGGGGAAAGGATTTTTCGACTACACGACGAACAGCGCGGCGAAGACCAGCGTTATGGTGGACAGGAGCTTCACAAGGACATGTAGGGACGGTCCCGCCGTATCCTTGAACGGGTCTCCGACGGTATCACCGACGACTGCCGCAGCGTGCGCGGGCGTCTTCTTGCCGCCGTGGTGCCCGGCTTCGATGTACTTCTTCGCGTTATCCCAGGCGCCTCCTCCATTATTCATGAGAGTCGCCATCAGGACCCCCACGATCGTCCCGACCATCAGCAGGGCTCCGACCGCTTGCACAGTCTCGGTATACCCAAGAACCCTTAGGATCAGACCGAAACCGACGGGAACGATGACAGGAAGTATGCCAGGCAATATCATCGCCTTCAGCGCGCCTCTTGTGCTTATGTCCACGCACTTCGCGTAGTCCGGCTTGGCCTTGCCTTCGAGCAATCCGGGGATCTCCCTGAACTGCCTCCTGACCTCGGCGATCATGTTGTAGGCTGCCTTGCCGACCGCCCTGATAGCGAGAGAGGCGAACAGGAATACCAGCATGGCTCCGATAAACGCCCCTACGAACACTGGCGGGCTTGCGATGTCGACATGGAACACGTCAGCGAGTTGAAGCGTTCCTGATCCGGGCAGGACCGCATTCAGCTTGTCGTTCATGAGCTTCGTGATCTCCTCGAAGTAAGCGGCGAACAGCAGGAACGCGGCCAAAGCGGCCGATCCCATCGCGTATCCCTTCGTGAGCGCTTTCGTTGTGTTCCCTACCGCGTCAAGCCTGTCGGTCCTCCTCCGGACATCCTCCGGCTGGTCCGACATTTCGACGATTCCGCCAGCGTTGTCGGTGATCGGTCCGAACGTGTCTTCGGCGAGAATGAACGCGCAGGTGGCGAGCATGCCCATCGTTGCGACGGCCGTTCCATATAGACCATATACGAAGGAAACGGCACCTGCCGGGGCGGCCGTAAGGCCGATCCCGTACGCTGCGAGCAACGCCACGCAGATCGCAATGACCGGCATCGCGGCGGTTTCCAATCCGACCGAGAATCCGGTGATGATGTTCGTCGCGGGACCTGTCTCCGAGGCCTTGGCGATCTCTCTGACCGGCCTCCACTCGCCGGATGTGTAGTACTGAGTTATGTACACTATGACAATGCTCAGCGCTATCCCGATCAAGCCACAGTAGAAGTAGACGATATTGCCGAGCATCTGATCTACCGCGAAGTAGAAGAGGATAGCTGCCAGAACGCACGTTATGTAGTAGCCTCTGTTCAAAGCGCTCATCGGCTTCTCTTCCTCGTTCCTCATTCGAACGGACATTATGCCGATTATCGCCGCGAACACACCGAACGCACGAACGACAAGTGGGAAGAAGACCCAGCCATACTGCGTCTGGCCGGTTGCAAGGAAGATAGATAGACCGAGGATCATCGCACCGATGTTCTCGGCCGCGGTCGATTCGAACAGGTCAGCACCACGACCGGCGCAATCTCCGACGTTGTCACCGACAAGGTCGGCGATCACAGCGGGGTTGCGCGGATCGTCCTCCGGTATGCCGGCCTCGATCTTTCCGACAAGGTCTGCACCGACATCCGCGGCCTTCGTGTAGATACCGCCGCCGAGTTGCGCGAACAAGGCAGCGAAGCTCGCCCCGAACGCATAACCCACGGCGTAGAACAGAGCATTCTCGAGGCCGAAGAAGTAGTCATATAGAAAGATGACTCCCGCCACTCCCAGGAGGCTGAGGGACACGACCGCCAGGCCGGACACCGCTCCGCCTCTGAAGGAAATCACAAGCGCTTCGTTCAGAGTCCTTCTCGCTCCACTGGCTGTTCTGACGTTCGAGTTGACCGAGACATACATCCCGATGTAACCCGACAACGCAGAGAAGAATGCCCCCAGAATGAAGGCGACGCCGACTTCGACCCTGATTCCAATCGAGATTACAACAGCAAGTATGACGCTTATCACTGCAATGGTCTTATACTGGCGGGCAAGGTATGCCATCGCGCCCTCCCGTATGGCATCCCCGATAACTCTCATCTCCGGTGTTCCCTTGTCCCTCTTGAACACGTTCCAAGTGAGATAACCGGAGAACAACAGTCCGACGATGCCCGCGACCGGAATTACGTAAATTAATGGATCCATGAACGGACCTTCTTGCTTCGAATTGGGGCCGTAATTAAAGTGTCTATATAAATCTTTTACCAACCTCCGGGATGTGGAGAGGGCACTGGTGTCCCTGTTCTTTCGATAAACAAAGATTATCTGCGATTAGCTCACTAGATACCCCGCGTTGGCGAGTGAAGTTACCTTCATCTATGACCTACTAGTCGCGATCGCAGTAGGAGCGCTCGTAGGAATTGAGCGGGAACATCACAGGGACGAGCACATAGTGCTAGCCGGAATCAGAACATTCCCGCTCGTCTCAGTGAGCGGTTTCATCGTATCGTATCTGGCGGTGCTCCATCCCGACCTGAGCGCGTTGGTCATGATCGGTTTGGCAATCGTCGCGATCTTCGCCATCGGACTGCTGTACATACAATACGAACTGAAGATACCGGGCTTCACGACACCCCTAGCCTTCATCGTGTCTTACTTCTCAGGTGTACTGATCGGATACGGCCACGTGCTTGAAGCTGTCGTCCTTGCAGTTGCGACGACCTTCCTTCTGATATCGAAACGACACCTCCACAGATTCGCTCAGTTGCTGACGGAAGGAGAGATAATAGGAGCACTCGAGTTCATCACTATCAGTTTCATCCTTTACCCGCTTGCGCTTGAGCTGCATCTGACAGGATCTTGGGCGATCTTCGGGAGAGGGGGAGCCCTCGACCTCAGCACTACGATACTCATCGTCATCTTCGTATCTTCCATATCGTTCGTCTCATTTCTCATCGTCCGTTGGAAAGGACCGTCTCGGGGTTTGAGATTCTCCGGTCTGCTCGGAGGATTGGTGAATTCCGAGGCAGCAACCGCATCCATCTGCGGCCTCGCAAACGAGAGAAAGGGAATCGTTGGGGCGGCTGCATCGGGCGTGGTGCTTGCGAACGCGACCATGTTCATAAGGAATCTAGCAGTGTGCATGTTCGCGGACCCAACCCTGTCGACTGCCAGCATCGTCGCCTTGCCGCTCTTTGCAGTCAGCATCATAGGAATCGGGATCGGCATGATGATGAAGGTCGAAATGGGAGGCAAGGAACCGATGAAGGTGACATCACCCTTCGCGATCGTCCCCGCGTTGAGATTCGGAATAATATTCGTCGTCGTGTCCGCCGCGACCATCTTGATTCACCAGTATGTTGGGGCGGAGGCGGTCTACTTGACCGCAATCGGAGGATTCATATCATCAGCAGCCGTGGCCGCTTCCGTCTCCACTCTCACGGTCACAGGACAGGTGGATCCTTGGATAGCCGCCGAGACGATACTGATCGCGTGCGCGATAAGTTCGCTGAACAAGTTGCTCATATCCAGAACGATGTCGAGGGATGTCTTCTCCCGTTCTCGTACCGCCCTTCTGCTCACGACGGCTGCGACTCTTGCGGCCCTCGCTGCGACGTTCGCGATCAGAATCGTGCTTTGAGAACCACTATGCCGTCCGACCTTGTGATGTCTATCGACTGTTTGCCGGTAATATGGTTCGTTCCCCGCATCTTGAGAACTTCGAGATACTTCCTTCTTGAGCCGCCCTCTTCCGAAAGCATCAGAAGGACTATCCCGTCGACAGCATAAGAGATCTCGGGTGGATAGAGCTCCCCGGGATTCACCTCGCCCGTCACAAGCGTCGTGGCATTCCAGTTCTTCAACCTGTTCGCCATGTCGAACAAGAATGTCCGATAGTCGCCTTTCAGCATGCTGCCGACTACTGTAACCGGGTCGATCACGATCCTCTGCGGAAGCACTTCGGCGATCTTCTCCTCGATTGAGTCAAGAAGCTCAGGCGGATCCATTTCCCGGAGGTGCGCTCCCAGATCCATGTAAACGATCTCGTCCCCGAAAAAGTCCTTCTTCATGAAGTCGAACTGCGACGCAAACCTCAGCATCCACTGAGTCGGCTCGCTGAGGGTCGTGATGTAGAGACCCTGCTCCCCGCCTTCGGCGCCCTTGCACAGGAACTTGAGAGCGAAGGTCGTCTTGCCGGTCCCCGCCGTGCCTGAGAGCAAAACGACAGAGGGGAACGGAAATCCGCCCTCAATCATCTCATCGAGCCCCGGTATACCTGAGGGAATTCTCACCAATCTGGCCTGACTGGACCTATCGTCATTCGCCGATCCGTTCAACCTCTGACCTCTCCTTGTGCGTATCTCAGATCTGCACTGCTCAAGAAAGACTTCTCGGTCGCAGGGATCGCCGCGTGTAGAACGTCCTCAACTGAAATTTCTCTCGTGCATAGCGTTCTGGCAGTCTCATACAAGAGCGGGCTGCGGCTTCGATCGATCATCAGAATGACCACCGCATCGTCGTTTGATCTCAAGACCCCAACGAGATCCCTCAGGAATGATTCCACGGTCGCGTAACTGTTGTATGAAAGGAGGGAAGCGAGATTCTCGATGATGGCGAACTCACAGTTCTTGATGTTGACGACATTGTCATCGGTCCCCACGTTCCATTGTTCCAGGGTCTCCGGGATCGAACTCGCATGGAACGGACCGTCGACAAATCCGACACTCGATGTCCCCTGTTTCTTATCTCCGGAGAATCTCCCGATAAGATCGACGAAAGTGAGTTTGGCAGGATTGATTTGATGCATTCTCAGGAGGTGAGTGATATACTGATGGGGCCTGTCGACAGACACGAAAACCCCGGGCATCTGAAGTTGTTCTGAAAGCAACTTCAGGAGCACAAGATCGACCCTGACGAACTGAGTTGACTTGACGTCGATGAGCACAATGCCTCCCTTCGTTGCATCGCCGATTGCAGTCATCATCGACTGCATCAGCCGGACGTCCCTCTTGTTCATGCCAGCCAACCGCTCGATTCACGCCTTCAGCTTATATACGTTTCTTGCAGATTATCCGAATTGAGACAGGATTGACGAGTGCCAATGAGATCGACGAAAGAAGACGGGTCCGCAGGGAATTCCGGTACCAGCCAGATACGAAATCAATGTATATTTGTAAGACTTTGACATAAAAGAATGGCTTGCGTCGGGGATCTGACCGGTCTCGCATCTGTGTATGGTTACGTGATCCTGGTCGTCCTGATATCGTTCGCCATGAAGAGGAAGAGAATCGAAGGCATCCAGCGAAAGATCATTCACATACTCATCGGAAACATCGTTCTCTTCTGGTGGATGTTTGACTCGCCCTACGTGATGGCGTTCCTGGCCGCCGCACCTTTCATTCCCTTGCTGCTCCTGTTCTCCCCGCTTTCCCCTGTGCATAGGTTGCGGACTTCATTCCTCGGCCAAACTACGGGCGAAAGTCACGGTCTCGGACTCGTCTACTACGCGATATCGTGGACGATCCTCGCCTTCTTCCTTTTCGATTACAGAATGGTTGCGTCGATAGCGATAGTCGCTATGTCGTACGGCGACGGTTTCGGAGGGCTGATCGGCAAGAGATACGGGAAGAGAAAGATCCTGAGGGAAAAGACCCTGGAAGGGACGACCGCGGTCTTCACCGCGACCTTCATAGCGACTATTGCCGTGATGTCATTCTACCAGTTCCTTGCCAGCACCGGGACTTTCGGTACGTTTGCCCTCAACCCCGTCTCCGCCTTAGGTATCGCTGCATTCACAGGCCTCTTCGTTGCTTTCGTGGAGCTCGTGACGCCGGGAGAATACGACAACCTCGTGATCCCGCTCCTCACTGCAGGCGTTCTCATTCTGGTGGGGTTGTGAGAGATGCGTTGGATAGTGGTCGATGGAATAGATGGCTCCGGGAAGACCACCCATGCGAATTGGATCCGAGAGCACTACGAACACCGCGGAGAGAGCACTGCGATCTACCTGCATCCCTCCTCGCGACTGATCGGCAGGTTGTCACGGAAGTCGCTTCAGGGCTCCGGCAAAATCATGCACATGTTGGCGGGAGCGTTCTTCATGGTAGACGTCCTCAACTCGCTGAGAATCATGAAGCACGATACTGGCAGATACGACAACATCATCTTCGTGCGCTATATCATGGCGACAGCGTACCTTCCGGGGAGGCTCGCCGTCATAGGTTACACGTTCTTCACCAGACTGCTCCCGATCCCTGAGCGGTTGCTGCTTGTTGATATCGACCCGGAGGTAGCATTCAGGAGAATATCAGCCAGAAAGGAGAAGAAGGAGATGTTTGAGGATATTCCGCAACTCACGAGAACAAGGGAGAAGATACTTTCTCTAGCAGATCAATCTTGGAAGGTGATCGATAACACGTTCTCCGATGTCGAGTCCCGTCGTCGATTGGAGGAGATTCTCGCCTACTGGGATTCCGAGAATCGCAATTCCCGATGATTGAGTCTTATGAGGAGGGTCACTACCAGCGCACCCATGGCCAGGATGATGCTCGCGAGGTAAATCGAGCGAATCCCCAACGACATGTAGACAGGTGCGAAGAATATCGGAGCGAGAGCATATCCAAAGAATCGCGCCCCATTGAACAGA
>JAJRAH010000014.1 GCA_028679985.1 Methanomassiliicoccales archaeon | reverse complement strand
GATATAAGGGTCTAGGGGAGATGAATCCGCACCAGCTTTGGGAGACGACCATGGATCCTTCGACTAGGGTGTTGAAGAAGGTCACTATCGAGGACGCTCTCAGGGCGGACGAGCTCTTCAGCGTGCTGATGGGGGACGCTGTGTTACCGCGGAAGGAATTCATCAGCACTCATGCCAAAGAGGTCGAGAACCTGGACGTGTAGGTGATTGGATGGAAGAGGAATCACAGAAGGTCGTTCAGCGTACCATCGAATTGGAGATGAAGAAATCCTACATCGATTACGCGATGAGCGTTATAGTCGGCAGGGCTCTCCCTGACGTGAGAGACGGACTGAAACCGGTTCACAGGCGGATTCTATATTCGATGTACGACATGGGCCTTGCTTCCACAAAGGCTCACAAGAAGAGTGCCAGAGTGGTCGGAGATGCCCTCGGGCGCTACCACCCGCATGGCGATATGGCGGTCTACGATTCCCTGGTGAGGATGGCGCAGGATTTCTCGATGCGCTATCCGTTGATCGACGGTCAGGGTAACTTCGGAAGCGTTGACGGGGACTCGGCGGCGGCTATGAGATACACTGAGTGTCGCCTGGCGAGTATCGCCGAGGAGATGCTCGCGGACCTCGAGAAGGACACCGTCAACTTCATCGACAATTTCGACGGCAGTCTGAAGGAGCCGGAGATTCTGCCGGCGAAACTGCCGAACCTGCTGATAAACGGTTCTTCCGGAATCGCCGTCGGAATGGCTACAAATATCCCGCCTCACAATCTGCGGGAGGTGGCCGATGCGGTCATCCACCTGATCGACAACCCGAATCTGGAGGTCATGGACCTCATGGAGTCTATCAAAGGTCCGGACTTCCCGACGGGCGGAATAATCTACGGGATCAATGGAATCATCGAAGCCTACTCCACTGGGAAGGGGCGCTTGAAGGTCAGAGCGAGGACGAAGACAGAGGAGCATGAGAACAAGAAGCGAATCATAGTGACCGAGATCCCGTATATGGTGAACAAGTCAAATCTTGTCGAGGCGATCGCCGAACTGGTCAAGGAGAAAAAGATCGACGGCATCACCGATCTGAGAGACGAATCAGACCGCGAGGGCATGAGGGTCGTCATCGAACTTCGCAAGGACGTGATGGAGGAGATAGTCCTCAACCAGCTGTTCTCTCACACCCAGATGGAGGTCACGTTCGGCGTCATCAACCTTGCTTTGGTCAACAACGAACCTCGCATTCTCACTTTGAAGGAAACGCTTCAGAGTTACGTCGATTATCGCAAGATAGTCGTTACCAGGAGGACGAAGTTCGAACTGGACGAAGCGAGGAAGAGGGATCACATCCTTCAGGGGCTGATCAAGGCGGTCGACGCACTCGATGAGACGATCGCGCTGATACGCGCTTCGAAAAGCGGCGAGGAGGCGCGGGATGCCCTGGGTTTGAAACTCTCGCTGTCGGAGGATCAGGCGAAGGCGATACTCGACATGCGACTGCAAAAGCTGACAGGGCTCGAGATCGAGAACCTGCACCGGGAGTTCCAGGAGATCGAGAAGAGGATCAGGGACCTCGAGGACATACTAGCGCACGACAAGCGGATCATGGATATGATCAAGGCGGAAGTGCTCGAGATCAGGGAGAAGTACGGCGACGAAAGGAAGACGGAAATAGTGCACGACGCGATCGACCTGGATATAGAGGACCTCATCCCCGTCGAGGATATGGCGATCATGGTCACTCAGGACGGATACATCAAACGGCTGCCTCTGAACACCTACAAGGAGCAGCATCGGGGTGGCATCGGACTCATTGGCATGGAGACGAAGGAGGAGGACCACGTTACGGGCCTGTTCGTCTCAAGCACGCACGACAATGTGATGTTCTTCACAAACCTGGGCAAGATGTTCATGCTCAAGACTTGGAGGATCCCTGTGGGCGGAAGGCACTCCAAGGGCAAGCCCATCGTCAATCTGCTGCCCCGCCTCGAGGACGGAGAAAAAGTCATCGACAAGCTGCCAATCAAGGACTTCGATTCATCGCAATTTCTCGTGTTCGCGACCAAAAGGGGTCGCGTCAAGAAGACGCCGCTTGAGGCGTACAAGAACGTGCGCATCAACGGCATCATCGCACTCGGGATGCACGAGGGCGACGAGCTCATCGATACCAAGATAGCCGACGACTCTGATGATGTGATCCTGGCCACCCGCAACGGGAGGATAATCCGGTTCCAGGCGAAGTACGAACGGGACGAGACTGGGAAGAAGTCGAAGGGGGTTAGGCCGATGGGCAGACCGGCCGCTGGCGTGCTCGGCATCAGGCTTTACGAGGGCGACGATGTGGTGTCGATGGCCGTCGTCACCAAGGATTCCAAGCTCCTTATCGTTACCGAGAAGGGTTACGGAAAGGTCTCTGTGGTCGGCAAGTACGAGGCTCCGGAGGCGGAGCAGGAGACCTCCGAATTGGAGACTGAGGAACCGGCGGGCACAGAACCGGAGGAAGAAGAAGAGGTTGGCGACGTGTACCGCAAGACTGGGCGGGGTGGCCGGGGCGTCAAATCGATGCGCATCACCGAAAAGACTGGCAAGGTGGTAGCGGTGCTCGAGGTCTCAGACGAGGACGGCATCATGATCGCATCCGATGCTGGCGACGTCATACGTACTTCTGTGAGCGAGTTCCGGGTGTTGGGAAGGGTTACGCAGGGCGTGCGTGCCAAGCGGCTCGTCGAGGGCGAGACCATAATCGCCGTCGAGCGTCTGGTCGGCGAGAAGGAGAAGAGGCTTGTCGATCAGGTCGAGGTCAAGGAGGATCTGGGAATTCTGCCGACGGAGTCGACGGACGATGACAATAATTCTCAGGAGGAGTAGACTAGATGGGGACAAGGCGCGTCCGCAGTCTCCCTTCATTTCTCAACCCTTCTTCTCACCTTAGAATCAGGTTCGGTAACGTGTCCTCATCGTGTCTACGCCAATCATCTGGCTCAACGCCAAGTCACAGTCGCGAATTTGGTAATCTTCTGGAAAGCTTTATTATCGGATTAGGTAATGGAATTGTCCCTAGTGGTGGATGACGATGTTCAGGAACTCGATGCAAGGGCTCGACAAGATATTTCGGACGGACGTAGACGCCCCCAAGGTCATTCTTGTGACCGGCCCGCCAGGATCTATGAAGACGAGCTTCAGCTACTCTCTCATGTCCTCATACTTGGAAAGGACCGGAGAGTTCGGACTGTACATCACTCTCGAAGAGAGCGCCGACAGTCACCTGAAGAACATGCGGAGTCTCGGGGTGAAGATGAGCCCGAATCTTGAGATTTCGGACTTCACGGACCTGAGGGAGTTGGATGACGTCATCGAGATCGACAATCCGACCGACTACGTTCACTTCATCGAGCAGGTCATAGGGTATTTCAAGAACAAGCACAAGGAGAAATTCACGGTGTTCGCCTTGGACTCCCTCGGCGCGCTGTATTCCCTGATGGAGGACGTGAAGTGCATGCGCAAGAAGATGTTCTACTTCTTCAAGACGCTGCGGGACTTCAACCTCATGTCGTTCATCGTCATGGAGCGACCACAGGGCGGGCCGAACGACTTGCTCGGGAACGAGGTCTTCCTCGTCGACGGCATAATCGAGCTAGGCCTGGACAGAACTAGAGGTAAGCTCGTCAGATACATACAAGTCGACAAGATGCGAGCCTGCGAGCACAGCATGGAGAAGCACACGGTGGAGGTCGGGGAGGGCGGCCTAACGATACTTGGCCCCACTCTAGCTTAGGAGAAGGATTTGGAAACTCGAACGTTATCGATTAGGAGCTGGCGCATGAGGTACAGGAGGGATATCATTGCCCGAGGATAGTGTTCCGATTTGGCAGGTCATCGAGGAGTTCAAGGATAAGATCAAGACTCAGGAAGCCGAGCTCAAGAAGCGAAGGGACGAGCTCGACGCCCGCGACGGCGAGCTGAAGGAGCGAAAAAGACTGGTTGATGAGCATGCTCAGAAGATCGAGTCGAAGGAGAAGGATCTTGAGAAGCGCGAGAAGGATCTGGTTCCCCGCGAGACTGAGGTGGCGAAGGTGGAGTCGGACCTTCAAGCGATGGCGGTCGAGCTGAGGGATAGGGACGCAGAGCTGCGTGCCGGAAAGATCGCAGTCGAGAAGCGGCAGCGCGAGGTTGCGCAGCATGAGGCGGAAGTGCAGAGACTCACGGAGCAGACGGCCTCTTACGAGGCGAAGATAAAGCAGATGACCGACATCGTCTCAACGATGGAAGAGAGGCTTCTGGCCGAAGAGCGGGAACTCAAGAAGATGCTCGAGGACCTGTCCT
>JAJRAH010000132.1 GCA_028679985.1 Methanomassiliicoccales archaeon | reverse complement strand
TTCCGAAAGATGATCATGGGCAACAGTGGCAGGGACTGAGATCGATTGTCTTCTAGGAAAGCTTTTTTTCATCGTACACTGTTGGCAGGACAATTAAGGGACGTAAGGATGCTTCGTGATACAACGGGTTTCGTTGATCGGCTCGGATCGGACGAATTGGAGGAACACTGATGACAAAGATGGAGAGCTTCCGATGCAAGATTGTCACCTACGATGAGATCTCCAGGTGGACTTTGGACGTGGCGAGGCAGATACAGGACTGCAGATGCAAGCCCACGGTCATCGTCGGTCTGACGAGGGGAGGGTGGGTTCCGGCTCGCCTGCTGTGTGATCATTTGCACGTCAAGAAGCTCTATGCGGTCAAGACGGAGCACTGGGGTATTACCGCAAATCAGAACGGGAAAGCACTACTAACGCAGGAGCTGAACGCGTCGATCGAGAACGAGAGTGTGCTTGTCGTCGACGACATAACGGACACTGGTGAGAGCCTTACTCTGGCGGTTTCACATCTGGAGGAGATGAAGCCCAAGGAGACGAGGACCGCCACTCTGCTCCATATCACCCACTCCAAGATCGAGCCAAACTTCTACTCCGTTCGGGTATCCGAGGAAGACTGGACCTGGTTCATATTTCCCTGGAACCTGCACGAAGATCTGCGTACGCTGCTCCCGAAGACGCTCACTGAAGGAAGGACAGAGGAGGAGATTCGAAAGATATTTAGAGACCAGTTCCAGATAGAAGTCTCCGAGGATCTCGTCAGGGGGACGCTCAAGGATCTCGAGGCAGAGAACAAGGTTCGGCGTGTGGGCAGGACGTGGGTCAAGGTGACTTGACTCGAAATGTCTGCGGATAGCCGTGCTCGTATCATTGTTTTTTAGCAGGGAGAGCGATATTTGTCCGATCTGATGACGCTTGAGAAACTGAAACGTAGTCTGGAATCCTCACCGATCGTCAAGATTGGGACCTATGACTACTTTGTTCATCCGGTAACGGACGGGATTCCCAGGATGGATCCCGAAGTCCTCGAGCAGGCAGTCAATGGCATGCTTGCAATCGGCAATTTCGACTGCGACCTGATAGTCACTCCGGAGGCGATGGGCATCCCCCTCGCGGTCGCTCTCTCTCAGAGAACGGGCGTACCGTACAACATCGTGAGGAAGAAGCGCTACGGACTTGACGGCGAGGTCAGTGTGAGTCAGGTCACGGGATACTCCAAATCCCAGCTCTACATCAACGGCATTCATGAGGGCGACAAGGTCACGGTGGTGGACGACGTCATAAGCACCGGCGGCACGCTCAGAGCAGTTGTCCTTGCGCTGAAGAGAATGGGTGCCGAGATCGTGGACGTCATCGCCATCATAGAGAAGACGTCTAGGAAGAGGGAAATAGAGGACGAACTCGGAGTCAGGATCAAGACCTTGGTGAAGGTCGAGGTCCGCAAAGGGAAGCTCGTAGTCATCACTTGATCAGTCTTTTCTTCATCAGATGCACCGAGACGAAGAACGTTATCACTGTCAACAGCGCCACGTAGAGCAACCCTATCAGATCGACTGGCAGCAACATGTTGAAGCTCAGGTCTCTGATGAGATTAGTCGTGTGCGTGAGAGGAAGCAACAGAGCCGTCGTCTGTCCCCAGCTCGGCAGAACTGACAATGGGAAGAAAGTGCCTCCAAAGAGGAACATGGGAGTTATCAGCAGGAAGAAAGGATAGTTGAATGAATCGATGTTGGGGATTATTGCCGTGAATATCATCGCAAGCGAGGCAAACATGAGTCCCGTAAGGAATGCGATGAACGGTATGACTATCAAGCCCGGGAAGCTGGCAAGGCCAGCGACGATGACGACCGCCAGGACGATCAAGGAGTTGATGAGACTCTTTGTCGCTCCCCAGAGTATCTCGCCGGTTATCACGTCCTCGATTGAGAGGGGCGTCGCTATTATCGCGTCGAATGTCTTCTGGTAGTGCATTCTCACGTAGGAACCGTATGTACATTCGAAGAATGCGGAGTTCATTATCGATATCGCTATCAGGCCTGGGGCGAGGAACTTGATGTAGTCTATGAACTGTCCTTCGTAGACGACCTGACCTATCAAAACCCCGAACCCAAGTCCCATCGCGACCAGGTACAGCAGCGGTTCAAGGAACGGCGGCAGAAAGTTGGTCTTCCACGTGGTCAGGAACACGTCCATGTTCCTGCGCCAGACCGCGAACGCCCTCCAGCTGATGTTCGACAGGATGCTCAGTCTCTCAGCCCCCTTCCGGTCAGCTTCAGGAAGACATCTTCCAGCGTGGCCTTCCTCATCGCGCTGAATGTGATGGAGAAGTTGCTCATGATGTCCCGATTCACCGTGTCGACGTCGTGCGTGTATATGTAAACCCTGTCGTTGACGCGTTCGGAAGCGAGACCTCGAACCTCCAAGTATAGCTCCAATTCCTTGCTTGGATTTGCGATCTCAATGACGCCCATGCCGATGATCTCGTCGATCAATCGCTTCGGATCCCCCTCGACGAGTATCTTTCCCCTTTCCATTATTACGAGCCTATCGCACAGCTGCTCCGCCTCATCCATGTAGTGCGTCGTTATGAGCACCGTCACTCCCTTGCTCTTGAGCTCTCTTATCTTGTCCCAGATCACATGTCTTGCCTGAGGGTCGAGCCCGGTGGTCGGCTCGTCGAGGATGAGGATCCTCGGTTCGTTCATCAAGGCTCTAGCGATGATGAGACGGCGCTTCATTCCCCCGGAGAGGTCCGGTATAAGAACGTCGGCCTTCTCTTTCAGGTGCATGAAATCTAGCAATCCTTTCGCTCGATCCTGAGCGATTTGCCTAGGCATGTCGAAGTATCGCGCGTACGTAGTCAGATTCTTCAGGACGGAGAAGTCGGGGTCCAGATTGTTTTCTTGCGGTGCCACCCCGATGAGGGCCTTTATCTCTCTTGGATTCTCGGTCACGTTCATCCCTAGCACCTCCAACATGCCTTTCGTCACAGGGGATGTGCAACAGATCATCCTCATCGTCGTTGTCTTTCCCGCGCCGTTCGGACCCAGGAAACCGAAACACTCCCCCTCGTTCACTTCGAAGTCTATGTTGTCGACCGCGACCAGCGAATCGAAAGTCTTCCTCAGCCTCTCGGCCCTGATTACCGCCCTCATCTTAGGCGGTGTAATCGACCATCTTCTTTAATTACTCTCTTGAAGTGGATTCGAATCTGAACGCTTATGGTAGCAGAATCCGATATGTTCCTTCCCCTTGAAGTCCAGGCGTGGATATTCTGGTTCCCCTTCTGGTCGTCTACTTCTCCCTCGCCGGATCACTTCTCGGTGTGATGACCGGCCTTGCACCGGGCATACACGTGAACACCCTTGCCCTCCTTCTCCTGACACTCTACGTACCGATCCAAGGGTCCCTGTCCTGGGTTTGTGGCGCGTTGGACGTTAGTGTCGCCCTCGTCCCCCTGCTCGTGTCCTCTCTAATCATCTCCGCAGCGGTTGTCCACTCGTTCGTCGATTTTATTCCCTCTGTATTCCTTGGCGCGCCAGATGAGTCAGAGGTCCTCTCCGTTCTTCCAGGCCACAGACTGTTGCTCGCGGGCAAAGGTCAAGAGGCGGTCAGATGCGCAGCTGTTGGCAGTATGGTCGGTGCTCTTGTGGCAATGATGTTGATCGTTCCTATGAAGTTCCTGATGGGACCGCCGCTGGACCTGTATGAGACACTCTCCCCGTTCATACCCTATGTCCTGATCATCGTTCTGGTTCTGCTGATACTCTCAGAAGGTCGCGATCCGCTCGTCAGGGCCTCCATCGACATCCGATCGGGAGGAATCGAGAGGATGGGGTCAGTAGTCTCGATTTCTCCGCCGATACCAGTTGACGGCGAATCAGTCCACATATCTGGTATTGTCTCCACCATGTCTCCCAACAGATGGCAGTTGAGCAACTCGTTCGGAAAATGGGACCTTGTGGCTCGCGACAGCTGTCCGCTTGGTTTCGCAACGGTGTCGGGGACTTGGAGGATTACGCGGAGGCGATGGAGGAAGGTGTCCGTGGCTGCGTCGATAGCTTTTATCTCCGGAATCCTCGGCTTTGTGGTACTGAATGCGAGGCTGCCGGGACATCAGACCTTTGGCGGCCTGGGAGAGACCCCTCTCTTTCCTTTGCTGACAGGGCTCTTCGGACTGCCAACGCTACTCTTCTCTCTGAATTCCAGACGGATTCCCGCACAGGAAGGGAGTCCTGCTGTCGATGCGGATGTGTTGCCGGCGTTGAAGGGCGCCGCATTGGGCGGATTCGTCGGTTGGTTTCCCGGGGTCACGTCCACGGCCGGCGGCGTGATTGGCAGTCTCCTATCGAGACGAAAGAGAACGGATTCATATTCGCGCGCCCGCGACTTCGTTACAATGGTGTCAGCTATCGGCACGTCAGCAAGCGTATTCAGCCTCGCGGCCCTGGCGATAATTGGCAGAGGTAGATCCGGGGCCATGGTCGCGATCAAGGACATACTCGGCAAGGAAGGTTTGGAGGCACTCTCCTCGCCGCTATCATCGGAACTCTCTCTCCTGCTCCTTTCCGTGCTTGTCTCGTCCGGTATCGGCTACGTCGTCACATTGCATCTGGGGAAGTCATTCAGCAAGAGAATGGCCGGACTGAATCCGAGGAAGCTGACGATCGTGATTATCGTAATCCTTTTCGTTCTAGTGTCGGTCTTCAACGGGATTCCCGGTCTGATCGTGCTGGGCGTGTCTGCAGTGATTGGCGTGATACCTCCTCGCGTCGGCGTGAGCAGAGTGCATCTGACAGGATGTCTTCTGGTGCCGATCATCATCTTCTTTGCAGGACTCGAGCCAGCGCTCATCGCATTACTGGGCGGTTGAACTATCGGATTGCTCGCGTCAAGGGCAACGATTTCTCGATCGAGTTGGATCTCATTCTATTCTGCAGGGCCTTAAGATCCCATCCAAGGGGAGAAAGCAGATCAGCAGTGGCTCTCAAGACCTGCTCAACGTACTTCTCGACATCGTAGACCTCGTCACCTCTGAGGAACTGAGCGACTTTCACTCTCTCCGATGCGCTGCGGCTGTCCGCATCGCAGATGACGTACTTGACGACCTCGCCCGGCTGAACGTCGAAACCCTTGTAGCTGAGTTGCCTGAGGGCCGCCACAGAGTCATTCCACTGTCTGTAGTCGCCGAGGTTCTTAGAAACCCTCTTCGTTATAACGAGCTTCTCCAGCGGCGTCTCCCCGTCGAGCAGATCTCTTACGTAGAGGTCCGTCACCTTGAGAGCGGAGGGGATTGCCTTCTCGAACTCCTCTGAGTTCGCAGCATTCGAAAGGATCCTAAGCATGTCGGTCTGAAGGTCCCTTATCAACGGCGAGGTATCGTTCTTCCTGAGCGCGATGCCCCTTACCTTGATCTCCCCGTTATCGAAAAGTCCATAGTATCTGTTCAATGCCCCGACGTCGGTGGTGACAGTTGGCAGGAACACGATCCACCTGTACCTGCCCTCGATCTGCAAAGGGATGCCGGTCACTTCAGTCGCTTCCTTGCAGAACTCCGTCGGATCTGAATCTCCTTCGAGCCAAAGGGAATCCACTATTCCGTGTATTATCCGGAACCCGCGACGCTGCGCGATCTCCGATGTCCTCAGCAGTATCTCTCTGCCGTATGCGGTGATCGACTCGTGACACTCGATTCTGCCAAAGCGAGCGTTCCTGTAACCAGTGTATCCGAAACACGTCACCAATAGCCATTTCAGGATCTTCGAACGCTGCTCGTAGATCTCGCGTCTCCTGCCATCCGCCTTCATCAGCCGCTTGAATGTGAGGCGGCGTTTTATTATCGGTTCCAGGACTCGCGGGATCAAACCAATCCTCTTCTCGCAGATTCTGTACCCGATCTCCGGTACTACCTTGGAGGATTCAGGACAGCACTCGCACATCACCGTCTCAGGAGATATGTTGTATCTGACCATGATGCTCGGATAGAGCGAGGCGAAGTCGACCTCGACGATGTCATCGTGTATTCCGACACTGGGTTCGTAGATGAAACCGCCCCGATCGCAGACGATCAGCTCCCGCGCGGTCTTGAACCTCTCGGGGAGGTTCTTCTTCCAAAGGACAAGGTGCCCGGTGCGCAGCGCTTCGTTCACCTGCATGGCACTTATCGCGCTTCCAGGCGATAGCCGTGACAGGTCCTGGACGGGGATCCCGCAAAGCCTGGAGAGATCTATCAGGCCATAGATGCCACTCTCGGCGAACATGAACGAGCTGCTAATGTCGATATGGATCCGTCCCCTGAGCTTGTGCGCCGGCGGCTTGTAGAGTATCCGACCGTAAGTGAAGTAGCTCTTGCCTTTGGAGACTCTTCCCCCAGATTCCCTTCCGAGATCGAATTTCAGATCGTACTTCTCGGCTCTTTTGGCAAGGCAGTGCATGTAGAATCCGTCGCCGTCGCGGGTATATATGACATCTGGGTCGATCTTCCGGACAAGCGAGTCCAGATCGGTCAGGATATTCTCCTCAGAACCATCTATCACTACATCGTCGAG
>JAJRAH010000013.1 GCA_028679985.1 Methanomassiliicoccales archaeon | reverse complement strand
CTTGCCGACTCTAGATCCAATGGTGTCCCTCCAACGGAAGGGCAATAGCATTGCGAGTTTAATCTTTTCTCCTCAGCGACAAGCTTCCGCGACTAGATTCGCAGCCAGATGCGACGATTTCGAATAGATTCTCGATCCAAGAGTCTCTGACTAGTCCTCCTCGACTGCCGACTTCCCGAGCGAGACACCGAGTTCGAACGCCTTCTTGTTCAGCGCCTCGGTCCCTTTCGGGGCAATGTCAGCAAGGGCCTTGAGGACCGACTTCTCGCCTACGAGCCTGCTGATTCTGACGAAGGCACCTAGCATCACGACATTGGCTACGATTCTCTTACCCATCTCTTCGGCCTTACGAGTCGCTGGTATTCCGTAGTAGAGCAGTTCAGGTCTCCCTTCAACGGCGTCCTCGTCAAGCACGACCACCGTGTCCTTGTGCGAGATCCCGATGAATCTATCGTACGCGGGTTGCGACATTAGAAGAAGGTAGTCGGGAACGGTGACGAAGGGATAGAAGTCTCGCTTGTCGGATATCTTGACATCGCATTTCGATGACCCGCCTCTGGCCTCCGGGCCGTAGGACTGTGTCTGGACAGCATACAATTCCCTACCGCGTTTCTTCTCGTAGAGGGAGACGGCCCTGGCGAGGGCAATTCCCGAGAATATGATCCCCTGCCCACCCATACCAGCAAAACGCACCGATATAGTCATGCCTCAAACCACTAGTGCGACTCTTATCCAGATTCAACTAAATCTCCTTTTCTATCCTCGTCCTCAATCATTCTCCTCCTCCAAAATCATGATATACGAGGAACTCAGGTGTTTCGTCATAGGTGATCGATTGGAGACAATTAAGCTCTACTCGCTGCCAAAACTCCGGTATGGATATAAGGATCTTGAGCCGAACATCTCGGAAGAGCAGCTGACAATACACCATGACAAACACCATCTGGCCTATGTCAACGGCGCAAACGCGATCCTCGAGAAGATGGAGAAGGCAAGGAAAGACGATATCGATCTGGACGTGAAATCCACGCTGAAGGAGCTATCTTTCCACGTCGGAGGGCACTACCTCCACTCCATGTTCTGGGAGAATCTGGCTCCTGCCGGAGAGGGAGGAGGAGCCCCAGGGGGATACTTGGGAGATGAGATTGGCAGAGAATTCGGTGGCTTTAACAGGTTCAAGAAGGAGTTCAGCCAGGCCGCGAATAGCGTCGAAGGGTCTGGTTGGGCTGCCTTGGCATACTGCAGGCAGACGAAGCGGCCGCTGATCATGCAGATCGAGAAACACAATGTGAATGTCTATCCCGACTTCAGGATCTTGCTCGTTCTTGATGTCTGGGAGCATGCCTACTACCTTGACTATAAGAATCTGCGACCCAAGTTCGTGGAGGCGTTCTGGAGCATAGTCAACTGGAAGGCTGTCAGCAAGAGGTTCGACGAGGCGATGAGAGCAGAACTGTGATGATGGCAGCGATCGGTGCTGTGCACCGATCGTCGCCAGCGCTTCGTCCCCCGTCCTTGTTCGAACAATGGCTGAGTGAGAGAGCGGAAATCAGGCATCAAGCCCTGACTGCAACAGGCACGGTTCCATCACTGTTCCTTGCTTTGTTCGTCCTCATCCAACATCGATCGTAGCATCGAGCCCAATGATGGCCTGCTCCTGTTGACGAATTCACCGATCGTGATCTGTCCCCTGATGTTCAAATCGACGGGATCCATTTTCCACAGTTCGGATTTCTCCTTCCTGACGGACTTGATCTTCAACCATTCGTACATCTGCCTGGGGTCGGCCATCTTGTTCCTTCTGCCGAAACCTGTTGGGCAGGGAGAGGCTACCTCTACAAAGCTGAATCCGTCCTTCACGAGAGCCTTCTTCATCGACCCTATGAGCTCCTTCACGTTACGGACGGTCCATCGAGCAACGTAGTTCGCTCCCGCGGTGACAGCCAACTCTGCGAGATCGAACGGGAATTCCATGTTTCCATAGGGCGTCGTTGTGCTGAACGCTTTGTGCGGCGTTGTCGTCGAGGCTTGACCCCCCGTCATGCCGTAGATGCTGTTGTTTATGCAGAAGACCGTCATGTCGGCATTCCTCCTGCTCGAATGGATGAAGTGATTGCCACCGATCGCTCCCAGGTCTCCATCTCCAGTGAAGACGATGACCTTCAGATCTGGGTTCGAGAGACTGAGGCCAGTCGCGACCGCAAGCGCCCTACCGTGTGTCGTGTGTATCGAATCCGCACGGATGTACCCGGGGATTCTCGAACTGCATCCGACCCCCGACGCGAACACGACTTTGTCTTGATCCAGGCCGAGCTCTGAGAACGCCCGGTAAAAACAATTCATGACCGTTCCGATTCCGCACCCCGGGCAGAATATCGTCGGCCATCTGTCCTTCCTGTACAGATCGAAGAAGTCGTCCACGTCAGCCCTCCTTCAAGAAATGGACGATTTCTGATGGACTATGTACTTCGCCTCCGACCTTCGAAAGAAGACGAACCTTCTTGCACCCTTCCATACATGCCAGTCTCTCGACTTCTCTGAAAATCTGTCCCAAGTTCATCTCAAGAACTACAATCTCCTTTGCGTCCTTCGCAACGCTCCTGATAGCCTCCTCTGGAAGCGGCCAAATCGTCTTCAACTGTAACAATCCTATTGTCGGATCTGCGGCGATGACCTCCATCGCAGAGAGCGTCGGCGAACCGTACGTAACAATGAAGCGGTCCGCTTTCCCGTTGTGCTTCTCAACGATGGAAATCTTGTCGCTATCCTTGAGAATTTTCTCGGTCAGACGCCGCACCAGTTCTTCATGGACATCCGGTTCGTTCCTCGGATATCCCGCAATGTCGTGAGATATGCCTGTCACATGGACTCGAAAGCCCTTTCCAAATACTGGAAACCGCGGGACAAGAGACTCATCGTAGGCGAATCCGTCGTGCCAGACCTTGTCGGTCCTCATCTTTCTTTCTAACACTTCGATGTTCCTAGGCACGGTGAACTTCCCCCTCATGTGCCCGACTTCTGCGTCTGAAAGGACTATGGCCGGAGTTCTGTAGACCTCGCTGAAATTGAACGCTTTGATCGTGAGATCGAACATGTCCTGCACAGTAGCAGGTGCGAGCGCGACTACTTGGTAGTCGCCATGCGATCCGAACCTGGCTTGCATGACGTCGCCCTGGGATGGAAGAGTCGGTAATCCGGTCGAGGGACCTCCCCTCATGACGTCTATGATCACAAGGGGGGTCTCGGTCATCGCAGCATATCCGATGTTCTCCTGCATGAGACTGAACCCCGGACCAGAAGTCGCGGTCATTGCTTTGGATCCGACCCAAGAGGAGCCTATCACTGCAGAGATAGAAGCTATCTCGTCCTCCATCTGAATGAAAATGCCACCCTCCTGAGGCAAACGCTCCGCCAATCCCTCCGCTATCTCGGTGGAAGGCGTGATCGGATAACCCGCGAAGAAACGGATTCCGGCCGCTATTGCGCCTTCGACGCACGCCTCGTTTCCCTGCATGAAATAGGTGCCTGCCTCGAGTCTCATTCCTCGCCGACCTCCTGCTGCGGCCCCGCTTTCTTGTCCCATTCGAGAGCATGATCTGGACAGGTGAGGATGCACATCTCACAGACAGCCTTCTTCTTATCCGTTCTCTTCCAGTTCGCACATTTTTCTGGGTGTGCAACGATTGGAGGAACGTAGCCCCTCTCGCTGAGCTCCGCGCCCTCCTCGATGACTTTGCGAGGACAAACGGTCACGCAGAGACGGCATCCTTTGCAATAATCTTGGTGGACTCGGACCTCCATGGTGACAGCTCTATCGCCTCATCTATCTCTGATAATTTATATGTTTATGATTGAGGATCGACCAGATATGATCAATCAGAGCCGCATGAAGTCGGCTCAAGGACGGGCTACGATTATCTCTATAGAAGTCTCTTATACTCGAAGGAGATTGCGATTTCCGTGGAATACAGGAAGCTCGGAAGGAGCGATCTGACTGTCTCCTCCATTGGCCTGGGAGCCTGGCAATGG
>JAJRAH010000131.1 GCA_028679985.1 Methanomassiliicoccales archaeon | reverse complement strand
CTTGCCTCCACGAATCCGACATCTGAGTCGAAAGAACCGAGGTCTTCGAGACGGATCTACTGTCAAGAGCCCGACATGGACTGAGATGTGATCAGTACCTAGCAGCATCTGTTGCGATCCCATTTGCTCAAAAAAGGGATTTAAGTAAGAAGATTGCAATATCTAGCTCAATTCTTTCCAGATGAGTCGGAGGTACAGATATGGAGGAACGTTCGTTTGATGAAGTAGTCGATGCTACGTGCCCCAGTTGCCGGCGCGCGGTCCCTCCTGATGCCAGTGTGTGTCCGAATTGTGGGTATAGGCTGAGAGCGGAGCAGCCGAAAGCTGCTGGTCCTCAGACGGGGCCGACTTCGCGGTCCGTTGCGCTCGCAGCCCGAGGTTCTCTGATTCCCCTGATTGGGGGAATCTTGGTCATGATATCGGGCGTGATTGGAATCGTGATTGGTCTGACAATGGCGGTCGCGGCTGCTGCGATCGGCGATATCTTGGGGGACCTTTACGGAGGCATGTATGGATTGGACGTCCTTGGCATGATCGAAGGGATCATAGTCGCATGCGGTGTGATATGGTTCATCATCGGCCTTATCGCACTGATCGGGGGCGTCTTCGCGCTGAGGAAGAAGAGATGGGGAATCGCGATCGTCGGGGGAGTATTCGCCCTATTGACGATCGGACCCTATTTCCTGGCGTCGATCCTCGGCCTGATCGGCTTGATACTCATCGCGATCTCCAAACGCGAGTTCTCGTGAGACCGCGATACGAAACCCTTTCTCTTTAGATCCTTTTCATTTTCCCGAGTACTGGTTCGTATATCAGTCCCTTGTCAAGCAGGGAGTTCGTCAATTCCTCGAGCTCGCCCTTGTTGATCCCGGATTTGTTGGCCTCTTCAACTATGTCGTCCCAGGGGGCGCCCTTCCCCTTCTTGTCGAGCTTGTCGATGATTCCGAGAATCTTCTCCTCGTTGTCCACATCCTCCTTGTCGTCGTCCTCGATCTCCTCGGGGGCCTCGGCGACCTTCTCCGGGACTCCTGCCTCGATGCGGTACTCCGGAATCAGGTACTTCAGACAGTCAACGACCATTGTCCGATAGCGTTCCAGCTCCATGCCTTGGTAGTGGGGTAGACCCTTCATCACTCCTTCGGCAAGCATCCTTCTGTGTCCGAGCTTCACGAGTTCCTCCACGGACGGGGACTCCATCTCGAGGACGTCTTCCACTGCCGAGATTCTCTCAAGGGTTGACTTGCAGGTCTCCAGGACCCAGTGGTCTCTGATCTTCTCATCGACGACCGCTATTCTCTCCGGCCTGATCGAAACGTACATCGTACCTTCCTCGGGGGAGTACGTCCTCCCCTTGCCGACTACGGCGATGAATGCGGGAGGCTTGATCTTCGACATAGCCATCGCCGCTTCCGGCTGGTACTGTCCAGCCGAGATGTAGAACGTGCCGGTTGGGTCCGATATCCGTCCCCTCCAGAGCGGCTCTTCCGTCGTCCCTGTATTCTCGATGTCGGTCATGACGCCGACCACGAAAAGTCGATTCACCATCGCGCCCAACGGAGTTATGATGTAAGAGGGAGCCCTCTCTTCTTCCCCCTTGATCTCCATCGAGGATGAGTTGAACTCCGCGGCAAAGACCCTCCAGGCCACCTCTCTCGTAATCACGACGATCCCTCCAGACGGGTCAGCAACGTGGTTGCTTCGCCCCTCACCTCGGGGGTCGATATCTTCGCGTCGCTGACGATCATCATGAGGCCGTACTCGTCGCTTGTGACGTTACCCGTAACCTCGATTGGCTGTGCGAACAGTCTCTCGTCGATCCTCTCAAGAATGACGTCCGGATTCATCGCTTCCTTGGCCAGCCTCAGGCTGTCGTCGAGGGTCGTTCCCATGATCGATTCGGTCATCCTTCTGTTCATGACAGCAGTCATCGTTGCGAATCCATCGTCCACGACCGCCTTGATCCTCAGATCCGGTAATGCCTGCACGTTCCCATGAATCCGGCAAGCGTTCTTCTGGACGACGCGGTTGCACTCCGGGCATCGGAAGATGAGACCGCTCCCCTTCCTGACCTCCACGACCGTGCCGCGGACAAGAACGTCGACTCCTCCGCCAACTTTCTCCATGTCGCCGATACTCCTCGCCTTGGCCTCGGCGAGTTCGGAGCTGGAGGGGAACTTGATGCCGGGTCTCATGACCTGCGATCTCTCCCCGAAGTTGAGTTGGGGAATACCCCGCCAACTCTTCACGTAGGCTCCTCTGACTGTGACCAGATCGTTACGTTTCAGATCGAAATCGTACCACGCAGAGAACTGGACTTTCCCGGTCTCGTCCGCCATTGCGCCAGAGAAAACGATCCTCTTCTCACCCGAAACCTCGACCTCTCTCTTTTCGATGCCGAGAACCCGCGCCGTCACCGTGACGCCGCCCATGTTCTCCCTCAATTGGGAGATCTTGACCTCTCCGATATCGGGGAACGCCCTTGGAGCGCCTTCAGGCAATTTCACCGAGTCCGCTGGCTGAGGCTCGACGCTCGCTCTGCTGCCCAGGTTCACCTGAGGCTGTCCTCCCCACTCCTTCGTATATGCGTTCCTGATGAGAACGACCTCTCCCTTCTGTAGCGGGAATCTGTCCGCATCCCAGGCAGTGTACGGAATCGTCCCGCTCTCGTCGCCGAGTATGCCATACAGAATCGACTTCGATTTGCCTTCAACCTCTATGTCCTTGGGGTTGACGGTGACGACCTTGGCAAGGATGTCCACGCTCTGTTCGTTCAATGCCAATTGCTGGATCGGTTTCCTCACCCCTTTCGTGAGCGCGCCCGGGTCCCCGCCGAACTTCTTCACGATGCCTCTCTTGGCGGTCTCAAGCGACACGCGGTAGTGATTCAGATACGTGTCCAGCTCCTTCCATATTTCAGATTCCTCTATTTTGCCTTTGAGCACCCTGGCTATTTCTGACACATGGGGTGCAAGTTCTTCTCTCTCCATCGATGTACCTCCAGTCGTAGAACACGATATTGACTCAATATCCGGATTACGCTTAAAAGTATTATTCAGAGTTGACCAAAAGTGCTCGGGAAATCACCACGTCCGACTCACAGTGAAACATCTGAACAGTGAGGAAACAGACAAGCCCTCAAACGAGCGGATCACTCGGTGAAAGTCTCTCCGCGCTCGTAGTTGTCCTTGAGGTGCTTGATCAGGATATCCCTATTCCGGCGCAGGTGCGACTCGTACCACGATTTCACGACATCTCCAATCTTCTCGTGCAGCTTGGCCATGTCGAGCTTCACAAGCGGCGAGTCGAAGATGACGAACTGCCCAAAGATCCTCTTCCATCCCGAGTACTTGTAATAGTGCTCCCCCTCGCAGTACTCGAAGACTATGCGGAGGTGCGGGGTCGAATCCTCGGTATAGTACCAGACTTTCAGAGAATCGCCCATCCTGCCCTGGTCCTGGGTCCTGTCCACGAGCTGCAAGTTGTTGACGCCGGCGAAATTGAAATCTTCCTTGAATCTCCAGGAGTCAGGGAACTCTTCAAAGTGTGCGAAGGCGCTATAGGACGGTTCCATGGTGAAGTGGACATTGATCTTTCCGAACCTCATCCAAATCTTCCAGAAGTCTTCGATCAGCGCCTTGTTCATCATCATCTTGTGATTGTTGAGCTCCGTCACATCCCTCGTTATCGCCTGGGTCTTCCGCTCCAGTTCCGCGTCCAACTGCGCGAACCAATCCTCGTTCTTTCCTCCCACATCCTTTGGCGCCATCGTCTTCCCTGTATGGCGTAATTACCCTACGCCCTTAAAAAGGTTGCTCAAAGAGTTGGATGACTGGACAGCGTTTCATCGAGCAGCAAGAAGGGGATTCGGCGAGGGGTTGTCGCATGCAGAAAAGTCTTTTACCCCCCCAGATTTATGCCCTGCCGATGGATGTCTGGGCAGAATTCATGAACTTTCTGAATCAGTATTCCGCCGATCCATTCGCATATGGATTCATCTTCTTCATCTACTCGGTGGCGGCCGCGGTCGTTCTGCCCATACCCGTCGAAATCGGCCTAATCCTCAACCCCGGCACTCCGTTCATCTTCAAAGCTCTGATACTCGGGTCGGGCAAGGCTGTCGGCAGCATTCTCGTCTTCTACATAGGGTTCAAGGTCGAGGGACGAGTCAGGGGCTGGTCTCAGAAGTGGAAGTTTGCCAAGTGGTTCGTCGAGAAATGCACGCGATTCGTCGAGAAGACCGGCTATTTCGGTCTGTACATCTTGCTCAGCATACCGGGAATGGTCGACACCATTCCAGTATACATATTCTCTCTGTTCAACAGGGAGGGGCGGGTGCTTGAGGTGAGGTACTTCGCATTGGCGAACTTCCTTGGCGGGATAACGAGGGCTTTCATACTGTTCGCGCTCTTCTATATCGGCGGCATCAACCTGTTCGGAAGTCTCTCTTGAGAGGAGGCTGAGAGATCGCGCTAGACCGCTGTGGAAATATTTAAGTAGCGAACGGAAATACAATGATATGGTTCCGAGGGAATCGATCTCTAGGATCCTCGAAGACTACGACAGGAACAACATAGTCGTAGCGACCTTGTGTTCTCACACCTCACTTCAGATTTTCCACGGCGCGAAGCTTGAGGGATTCAAGACTCTCGGCATCGCCGTCAACCAGAATACGAAGTTCTACGACGCCTTCCCTCTTGGCAAGCCGGATGATATAGTGCGGTTCGATAGCTATGCGGATGTTCTCGACCGTGCAGGCGAGCTCGTAGACAGGAACGTCGTCATAGTCCCTCACGGCTCTTTCGTCGAGTACATGGGGACAGAGCGCTTCGAAAGCCTCGAAGTCCCCACTTTCGGAAACCGCAATGTTCTCACCTGGGAGTCGGACCGAGAGAAGCAGAGAGAGTGGCTTGAGTCTGCCGGAATCGAGATGCCAGGGAAGGTGAGCGACGCCAAGAAGATCGACAGACCGGTCCTGGTCAAGTATCACGGGGCGAAGGGGGGCAGGGGGTTCTTCATCGCCAAGGATTATCCCGACTTCAAGCTCGGTATCGATGACACGCAGCCGTATACGATACAGGAGTACATTCTCGGGACGAGGTACTACCTGCATTACTTCTACTCGCCGATAAGGAACGAAGGATACAAGGTGGCCGACGGGAGCCTCGAGCTTCTCTCGATGGACAGGAGAGACGAGAGCAACATCGACGAGATGTACAAACTTGGCGCACAGGAAGAGCTGAAGCGTCTCGGTCTATTCCCGACGTTTGTAGTCACGGGCAACATACCGGTCGTGGTAAGGGAAAGCCTTCTGCCGAAGATACTCGACATGGGCGAGAAGGTCGTGCTCAGATCCCTGGAGTTGTTCGGAGGCATGGTGGGACCGTTCTGCCTCGAGTCGATAGTCACCGACCAGCTCCAGTTCAAGGTCTTTGAGGTGTCGTCAAGAATCGTCGCCGGGACCAATCCGTTCGTTTCTGGGTCTCCTTATTCCGATCTCGTCGAGCCGGGAATGAGCACCGGAAGAAGGATCGCCAAGGAAATGAGGCTTGCCAAACAGAAAGACATGCTGGAGAAGGTCGTCTCGTGATAGATCTGAGTGTTCTCGTCTCCGCTTCAGGGTCCTTCTCGACCGGCACGACTCTTCGATAGTATGGCCCTAGCTACCAGCCGCGCTCCTGAAGTCTCTGCTCGGGCTTGATCGTTGATATCTCTATTCCGTGCATCGCATCGCCCAGACCCTTCGAGACCTCGGCGACGACGTATGGGTCGTCAAAGTGAGTGACGGCCTCCACTATTGCCTTGGCGCGTTCTCCCGGGTTCTCTGATTTGAAAATGCCTGAACCGACGAACACACCGTCAGATCCCAGCTGCATCATCATCGCCGCATCGCAAGGAGTCGCTATGCCCCCTGCGGCGAAGTTCACCACAGGGATCCTCTGTATCTCGGCAACCTCCTTCACAAGGTAGAATGGAGCCTGTATCTCCCTCGCAATGGTGTTCAGTTCGTCCTCTTCTTTGCCCTTGAGTTCCCTGATCTTGCCAGTGATGACTCGCTGGTGCCTTACCGCCTCTACGACGTTGCCTGTCCCAGCCTCGCCCTTGGTTCTGATCATCGCGGCCCCCTCATCGATCCTTCTGAGAGCCTCCCCAAGGTCCCTCGCCCCGCACACGAACGGGACGGTGAACTTCTTCTTCATAACGTGGTAGAACGGATCAGCAGGGGTCAGAACCTCGGACTCATCGATCATGTCCACACCGAGCGACTCCAGCACCTGGGCCTCGACGAAATGGCCGATCCTGCACTTTGCCATGACCGGAATCGTCACGGCATCTATGATCTCGAGGATCTTGACCGGGTCTGCCATACGGGCTACTCCTCCCTGGGCCCTTATGTCTGCCGGCACCCTCTCCAGGGCCATGACAGCGACAGCGCCAGCATCCTCAGCTATGCTCGCCTGCTCGGCATTGGTGACGTCCATTATGACGCCGCCCTGCTGCATCTTTGCGAAGCCTCTCTTGACGAGCTCGGTTCCGTAACGGAGCTTGGCCAGATCCAATTCGAACGGCATTGTCTCACCCAATCGGGTTAGTTGCCGACTGTTATTTATGATTTTCGTAGAAGCCTCAAGCCTTCCAGAGAATTTCTGCGGTTCTCGCAGGTTTGGCTCCTCGGTTCCTTCGATATCGGAAAAGGCTAAAATACTTGCCGTATTCTCCTCCTTTTCGATGGTCTCAAGACGTCTCGGCAGCGTGGCAGAATCCGGAACTGTAAGAATATCGAACATCGTCAGCAAGCTCAAACAGGAAGGGATCGACATTCTGTCCCTTTCCATGGGAGAGCCGGACTTTCCGACCCCCGACAACATCACTGACGCGTGCATATCCGCCCTGAAGGATCACTTCACCCACTATACCCCTTCGGCCGGCCTCCCCGAATTGAGGAGAGCTGTGGCAGAGAAGTGCGTCAGGGACAACGACATACCCTGCAAGGAGGGCAATGTCCTGATTACGCCGACGAAGCAGGCGATCTTCATGTGCATGTTCGCCATGCTCGACGAAGGCGACGAGGTCATCATCCCCGATCCGACTTGGGGAACATTCGATGCATGCGTGAGACTTGCAGGCGCGACCCCGAAGTATCTGAAGCTGAGTCCCGAGGAAGAGTATCGCGTCACACCCGAAGGCGTGGCGGAGCTGATCAACCGAAAGACAAGGATGATACTGATCAACTCGCCCTCGAACCCATGCGGCTCCGTGATGACGAAGGGGGACGTGCAGGGAGTTGCGGATTTGGCCAAGGATCACGATCTCCTCGTCTTCAGCGACGAGGTCTATGAGAAGATCATATACGACGGTGCGAAGCACCACTCGATCGCATCCCTTGACGGCATGTTCGAGAGGACAATCACAGCGAACGGATTCTCGAAGACCTATGCCATGACGGGTTGGAGGATCGGCTGGATCGCGGCCCCGGCCGAGATAGTCAAGGAGATAAACAAGCTCCAGACGCATTCATTGACCTGCGTGACGTCCTTCGTGCAGAAGGCGGCCATGGAGGCCCTGAAGGGACCGCAGGACTCGGTTCGGAGGATGGTTGACGAGTTCCGTGCCAGAAGGGACCTCATATGCGATCTGATGAGGGACATACCCACTCTCCACTGCCCGCGCCCGAAGGGGGCGTTCTATGCGTTTCCGAAGTACGACGTCAAAATGAGTTCCGATGAGCTGGCCGCATATCTCCTCGAGAAGGCGCATGTGGCCGTGACGCCTGGGTCGGCTTTCGGGCCGTCGGGAGAGGGCTTTCTGAGGTTGTCTTACGCAGCGAGCAGGGGCGTCATAAAGGAAGCACTGGAGAAGATGAAAGAGGCGCTTGCGAAGCTTCCCGCGTAGAACCCTGGACGAGTCACCTGCCTTCCGGGGGCAGCATGTTCGGAATCGCGTCCTCGATAGGGTAGTCGATATCGCACTTGGGGCATCGGAGTTTCCCTTCGACTATCTCCTTGTCGTCCTCCTTGTAGACTTCGAGCTCCAAGGGATGATACTTGCAGATCGGGCAGGCTAGAATGTCGAGGAGCTTGCGTTTCATTCCTATCGCATAGGTTATCGTGCCCTTTCGATTTATCCCTTGCTGTCCCGTCACTCTGGTGCCAGAGTGCGAGAACCATTGGACAACGCTTAATAGGCGACAATGGCCTATTACGGACCGTGGCGAAGACAGGGGTCGTCGGTGTCGGCTCAATGGGCCAGAACCACGCGAGATTGTACTCCGAGATCTCTGACCTTGTCGGAGTCTACGATGTCGATAAGAATCAGGCGAAGCGGGTCGCGAGGCGGTTCGGCACCAAGGCTTTCGTGAAGCTTGACGATTTGGTGGATAGTGCAGAGGCTCTCAGCATCTGCACTCCGACGAAAGATCACTACGAGATCGCGACGAAAGCGATCGGCGCCGGGAAAGCGGTCTTGCTCGAGAAGCCCTTCACGGGCGACTCCGGGAAGGCGAGGGCGCTGTGCCTCGATGCCGAGAAGGAAGGCACGGTACTCGCCGCGGGTTTTGTCGAAAGGTTCAACCCTGTTGTTTCCGCCGCGAGGGACGCGCTAGGCGAGGGGAAGTTCGGCAAGCTCATTTCCCTTGAATCCAGGAGGGTGTCATCCTTCCCTTCGAGGATCAGGGACGTCGGCGTCATCATGGATCTGGCGATCCACGATATCGACGTCATGAGGCACATCACTTCATCCGAGATACTGGGCGTGTACGCTTTGGGCGGAAGGTTCGCGAAAACTAAGTTCGAGGACTATGCCAACCTACTCCTCGAGATCGAAGGTGGCGTGACCGGATTCGTCGAGGCGAACTGGCTGACGCCTATGAAGGTGAGGAGGGTGTCGCTCACGTGCAGCGAGAGCTTCGTCGAGCTGGATTACATCGATCAGAGTCTGAAGATGGCCTCCACGAAGATACGAGAAGTCGATCCCGGCAACATGTTCCAGATACCGCTAGAGTATGACGTTCGCCGCATATCTCTTGAGAAGGAGGAGCCTCTGAGAAGAGAATTGGAGGACTTCCTGGCAGCCGTGGGATCGGGCCGCGCTCCGCACGCCTGCGGGTGGGATGCGGTTGCGAACCTCCGGGTCTGCGAGGCTGCTTCTGAATCTCTCAGGAAGAGAAAGAGGATAGAAGTCCCCCTGGAACGCTAGTTATTTATCGAGGCTCCCTTTACGCATCCTTGCGAGATGAGCATAGATGAGGACAATCGATCTGAGAAGCGATACCGTCACTCTTCCCACCGAAGAAATGATGCTCAGCATGATGGATGCTGAATTGGGAGACGACGTCTCCAGGGAAGACCCAACGGTCAACAGGCTCGAGGAACTTGCGGCGAAGCGTTTTGGCACCGAGGGAGCTCTGTTCACTCCTAGCGGCACCCAGAGCAACTTGATTTCGGTGATGGTGCACTGCAAGAAAGGGGACGAGATGATCGTCGAGTCTGACGCTCACATTTACTACTACGAGGTCGGGGGCATGTCGGCGGTGGCCGGTGTGATCCCCCGATTGATCAGGGGCAAAATGGGGGTGTTCACCCCGGAGCAGGTTATCGGCGCGATCAGAGGGAAGGACCTGCACTTCCCTCCGTCGACGTTGGTCGAGATCGAGAACACTCACAACAGGGCAGGAGGAACGGTATGGACGCCTGGGGCGGTGTCGACAGTCGGGAAGACCGCCCACGAACTCGGAATGAAGGTTCATGTCGACGGCGCGAGGATCTTCAACGCGGCTGTAGCTCTACATGTTGATGTGGAGGAGTATGCCAAGCATGTCGACAGCATCAGCTTCTGTCTGTCAAAAGGACTGTCCGCTCCAGTCGGTTCGTTGATCGTCGGAAGCTCGGCTTTCATCGAGAGGGCGAGGAAGACGCGCAAGATGCTGGGGGGCGGCATGAGGCAAGCTGGCATTCTTGCAGCCCCGGGCATCATAGCGCTGACTAAGATGGTTGATCGTCTGAAAGAGGATCACGACAATGCCAAGAGACTCGCGCGGGGGTTGAAGGGTCTGGACAAGGTCAAGGTCGACATGAAGACGGTCCAGACGAACATCGTGCTCGTCGACGTCGCACCGACGGGCCTGGACTCGAGTCAGTTTGTCGGGAAGCTGAAGAAGAGCGGGATCCTGGTGGCCGACTTCGGGAACGGCAAGGTCAGGTTCGTCACGCACAGAGGGATCACGGCCGAAGATATCGACGAGACGATCGGTCGCGTCGAGTGCCTGATGTAGATTACTTCCCCTTTCCGATTCCCCTGTACACGAAACCGTGCTTCCTGCACTCTGACGACTCGAATAGGTTTCTTCCGTCGACGATAACCTTCGTTCTCATCAGTCTCGCCATCTTCTTGAGGTTCAGAGAGTCGTAGGTGCTGTGCTCGGTAACGAAAACTGCGCAGTCAGCATCCTTCAGCGCCTCGTCGATATTCCTGGTCAAAGGCACCTTGTATCCTTTGTCAACGAACGGATCGTGGACAATCACTTCCGATTCGCCTGCGAGCCTGTCTATGACAACGATCGCAGGAGAGTTCCTTGCATCGCCCGAATCCTTCAGAAACGCGAGACCGAATATCGCGATTCTCGATCCCGCCAGTCTTCTCCCGGCTTCATCGAGCGCTTCGACGACGAGTTCGGCAAGATGCTCCGGCATCGAGTCATTGATAGCCCTCGCAGTCTCGATCATGCTTGTCGAGCTCTCTGTCACAGCGCTGGCGAAGAGCCACGGATCTTTCGGGAGACAATGACCTCCGACTCCAGCGCCGGGAGTGTGCATGTCCCTGTATGGGCAGGTGTTGACGAGCCTTCTTATCTCGTATGCGTCCGCGCCGAGTTCCTCGCAGGCAAGAGCGATCTCGTTTGCGAATGCGATCTGCACGTCTCTATAGGTGTTCTCGATCGTCTTGGCAATCTCGGCAGACATCAGATCCGTGGGGTGTAGCTTCCCCTTCACGATGGAGGAGTAGAACATACTGCCCTTCCTCAATGAGGCCTCGTCCAGACAGCCAATGACCCTGTCGTACTTCTTTATGTTTCTGAGGAGGAGGCCCGGCATGACCCTTTCCGGGCAGTGGACGACAAAGAAGTCCTTGCCCGCCCTCATGCCGCTTTCCTTCTCAAGGATCGGAATGACCTTGTCCCGCATCGTGCCTGGCGGGATCGTCGATTCGACAGACACCAGCACGCCTCTCTTCATGTTCTTGCCGGCGACCGAAACGACGTTAATGAGCTGGTCGAGAACCGGGTTCTTCGAATTGTCTATCGGCGTGTCGACGCATATGAAAATCGCATCGGCCTTCGAGCATGCGGATGGGTCTGTGGTCGCGCGCAGCGTCCCTTCCCTTGTCAGCCTGGAAAGCAGCTCCGCCAGACCCCGCTCCTTGCCAGGGATCGGTGAGACGCCCTTGTTGATGAGTGTGATCTTCTTCTTGTCGACATCGATGCCAACGGTAGGGTGGCCACTCTCTGCGAAGACGCATGCGACCGGAAGGCCGACGTAGCCCAGACCGATCACCGCCACCCTCTTCTTGACCATCTCTCAGAGGATTGTGTGGATGCGATATAATTGTATCTGACGGTCGGCGGCGAGATCCTGGTCGGGACGCATCTCATAAGAAATCTGGACGCAAGAGGCGACACGCTGACGTAGGAAGATTTATATTCGTACGTTCGTGTTACAGCCTCGACATGCTATCCAATGACATGCCCGGTGCCCCAAGTTTTCGCGGACGAATATCGGTGCGCACAGGGGACCGTCTGGGCGCGTCAAGCACCATGTCGGGACTGATCGTGCTTCGGGGCCGCTCGCTCGGCTCCGGATGTGGAAGCGGATGGGGAGGAGCATCGCAGATGCCCTCCTCAGACTTCCCTGCCCGGTCCTGACGGATCGCGTGTGGGAGCTTAAGGGGGGCGTCTGTGACTCGTAGATTGTTCACTGTGGGTCCTGTCGAGGTCCGAGATGAGGTCCTCGAGGCAATGAGGAAGCCGATGATAGTCCATCGCGGAGAGGATTACACCAGGCTGCAGAAGGGGATTGTGGAGAAGCTGCACAAGGTCCTCGACACAGACATGCGCATCATGATGGCTCCCGCTTCCGCGTCTGGATTCCTGGAATCCTGCGTGAGGTGCGGCGTGAGAAGCAAGATGCTGGGAATATCCAATGGTTCGTTCGGGGAGCGATGGCAGGCGATAGGGTCTGCGAACGGGAAGATCGTTCAGAAGATCGACGTTCCTTGGGGACTTGCTGTGAAGGCGATTGATGTGAAGGGCAAGCTGGACGAGAACGTCGAAGCTGTCACGGTGGTCTCGAACGAGAGTTCTACCGGCGTGCTGAACCCCTTGGCCGAGGTGATCGAAGCCCTCAGAGCTGAGTCAGATCCTCTCATATTCGTTGACGGCGTCACTGCAGTCGGCGGCATAGATCTAGGTTTGAGAAGACTCGATATCGATGCGCTCGTCTTCGGGACGCAGAAAGCATTCGCTCTGCCTCCAGGCCTTGCGATCATCTGCGTAGGAAACAGGCTTCTGGAGAAGGCGAAGACAGTCGAATCGCGCGGTTACTATTTCGACCTGCTCGAGATCAAGAAGTATGCGGACAAGGATCT
>JAJRAH010000130.1 GCA_028679985.1 Methanomassiliicoccales archaeon | reverse complement strand
GACTGGGAAAACAGGCAAGACCTGTTTGATATCATGATCACTATCATCCATTCATCATATCCTAACACGGGATAAGCTAGAAGAATGGTCAGTCTGGGCAACAGGCAGATCAAGAATCGCCTCGGCTGAACAGATGGATAACGGATATTAGAGGTCCGTGCTGTTTTTCCAGTGAGAATAGAGAGAAAGGTGAATAAAATGAACATAGATCCTAGCACCACCAAGTACCTGGTAAAAGCAAGGCTTGTCGCGGATGGTATCGTGGAGAAGCCTGACGTGGTGGGCGCGATTTTCGGGCAAACCGAAGGTTTGCTCGGCGACGAACTGGATCTCAGAGACCTGCAGAAGAGCGGCAGGATTGGCCGCATCGAGGTCGAGGTCGGTTCGAAGCAGGGTAAGTCCGAAGGAGAGGTACTCATACCATCAAGTCTCGATCAGGTCGAGACCGTCATTCTAGCATCAGCGCTTGAGACGATCGACAGGGTTGGACCTTGCAAGGCGAAGATAAACATCGAATCGATCGAAGATGTCCGCATAACAAAGAGGGCGAGGATAATCGATAGAGCACGCGAGCTCCTCGGCGATCTGATGAAACAGTCGAAAACTACGGGCATAGATCTTACCGAGAGCGTACGCCAGTCCGTGCAAGTGGAAGAGGTCATCTATTACGGAAAGGATCGCCTTCCGGCTGGTCCGAACGTTCCAGACTCCGATTCTATAATCGTTGTGGAAGGGAGGTCAGACGTGCTCAATCTTCTCAAGTCCGGCATAAAGAATGCGATCGCAGTCGAAGGAACGAATATTCCTAAGACTATAAGCGATCTCTCCAGAGAGAGGATAGTGACCGCGTTCGTGGACGGAGATCGAGGAGGAGAGCTCATACTTAGGGAGCTCTTGCAAGTCGCCGAGGTAGACTTCGTAACCAGGGCCCCTAGGGGTCAGGAAGTCGAGGAGCTGACGCAGAAGCAGATCATGAAATGCCTTCGGAACAAGATACCCGGAGAGCAGTTCGGCGAGATGTTTGGACTCGGAGGAGAGACTGCCCAAGCGAATAACGTCGTCGCGCACACTGCGGAGAAGACGGAGAGAATCGAGCGCATGGAGGCTGTAAACGCGCCGAGGGAAGAGCGCGAAGAAAGGCGGCCAATGAAGAAGCTGTCACCTTCGCAGCAGAAGTACAAGACGATGCTCACTGAGCTGTCCTCAACCCTTAACGCGAAGCTATTAAACGACAAGGGCGCCGTAGTGAGAGAAGTGCCTAGCAAAGAGCTGGCAAATGTGCTCAAAGATGCTCCCAAAGACACGGTCGCAGTCGTCTTCGACGGCGTGATCACTCAGAGAATCCTGGATCTCGCAACGGAGAGGAAGATTGGGACCGTGGTCGGGACTAAGATGAGCAACGTCACGAAGCAGCCCTCTTCGGTGGAGATTTGGACAAAGGATGATTTGAACTGATGACAGAAGGTAAGGTTGACCTAAGGCGCGAGCCGGACCTGAAATCGATCGAATCGACGGCGGATGTCCTCATTCCAAAGGATCCGCTCATGAGGGTGATCGGTCAGGACGAGGCAGTCACGCTTGCGCGGATTGCCGCGCGCCAAAGGCGCCACCTTCTCCTCGTCGGACCTCCGGGCACCGGCAAGTCCATGATTGCCCAGGCCCTGGCCCTGCACTTGCCGCGACCATTGGAAGAGATACGAGTGGTACATAACCCCGAGAACCCTGAAAGGCCTTCGATCGAGGTCAAGAGAGGGGACGAGGTCCACAAAGAAGTCGAGTCGAAGGAGTTTGCGGAGGGAGAACTGATCGATCCCAAGAACGCCCCGATCAACGTCGCGGAACGTCTGGGATATAGGTGCAAGAACTGCGGATCGTATTCGTCGCCGACGGAACGCTTCTGTTCGAAGTGCCAGCGTCCGAAGGTCGGAGACATGGCATCGAGCAGCAATCCCTTCGGCGACCTTATCGGCGGCATATTCGAGGCGACGATGGGTGCTGCAGGCGTGAAGGGGCTCGCCGGGGCGCATGACAGAGTCACAACCACGAGGAAACGTCTCGGTAAAGAAGAAGTGGTCGTTTTCGAGCGCTGCGGAGAGATGATAAGGGTCCTGGACCAAGAGGCGCTGGAGAAGAGGAGGGAGTTCGAGAAGATTTCTCCGAGAAAAGTCCTCGTGCGTCTAGACCGAAATCCATTCGTGCTGGCGACCGGCGCGAGCGAGACGGAACTGCTAGGCGACGTCCGGCACGACCCGTATGGCGGACACCCGGCCCTCGGAACTCAGCCATATGACCGAGTGATACCCGGAGCGATCCATGAGGCGCACGAAGGAGTGCTTTTCCTCGACGAGTTGCCCCACCTGGGCCATCTGCAGAGGTTCATCCTGACCGCAATGCAGGAGAAGCGTTTCCCGATCTCCGGCAGGAATCCACAGAGCGCCGGTGCGAGCGTTAAGGTCGACAACGTTCCTTGCGACTTCATTTTCGTGGGTGCATGCAACATTCAGGATATTGAACAGATTCTTTCGCCTCTCCGTTCTCGTATCAACGGAAGCGGTTACGAGGTCCTCGTTGAGACCTCCATGGAAGACACTGCAGAGAACAGAGCACTACTGGCGCAGTTCATCGCACAGGAGATCTCGATAGATGGCAGAATCCCTCACGTATCTCGTTCAGGAATCGACGCGATAGTGAAGGAGGCGAGGCGAAGGGCTAGTGCAATCGACGGCAAGACGGCGGGACTGACCCTGAGGCTAAGGGAGCTTGGTGGCCTGATCCGCTCGGCCGGAGATCTCGCGGTCGTTGAGGGGGACCAGCTCATCGAGGAAAGGCATATCAGGTCGGCCCTCAAGCGAAGCAAGCCTGTCGAGGAGCAGATAAAGGATCGCTACGGGTCCTACCAGAAGGGACTTTCCACCGACATCACTTCGTCGCAGAAAGAGAAATCACCCTACTACTTCTGGAATGAGCATCAGAACGATCAGATGTTCCACTAAAGGAAAGCGTGCATCCTGTAAGCATCTTCTCCATCAGTATAGTACCTCTGGATCTCCCCAGTAATCTGGAAACCCATCTTCTCATAGAACATCAATGCGGTCAGGTTGCTCTTTCTCACTTCCAGTGTCAGGTACCGAATCCCCTTCTTCGCGCACTCCATGCAGAATTGACGATACAGCATCGTGCCGTATCCCATCCTCCTCAGACCCTCACCGATTGCCAGCATCAGTATCCTCGCTTGAATACTCGAGACGGTAACGCCTAGTATGAATCCTCGAATCCTCCCGACATCCTCGATGACTATGAAACCTTCTGGCCAATAGGACTGAAGATTGATGAATAGCGTCGGAGTATAGCGCTCTTTCAAAGCGAAGCTCGCAAGGTCGAACACCGACTTGAGGTCGCCCAGGGCGAAACAACGGATTCGCACGAACGACCTATTGTGCTATCCAGTCTTAATCTTTTTCAGAATTCGCCAGATGAGGAATCCCGCAGTGCCGACGAAAGGAAGCAGAAGCAGGACATCTGCACTTCCAGGATCCTCGACTGGTAGCACGCGGATTTCCACGACGGAGAATGCGGAGTTGTTGAACACATCGATGACAGCGACCGCGATCACGTGATTCCCGCACCCCAGCTTCACGAGATGCCTTGGTCCATCCCATTCGACCGATCCGTCAGCTCCCTCGTCCCACAGTATCCGCGAGATTCCGGCATTGTCTGTCGATTTGGAGGCGTCCAGCCATACCGGTGTCCCCTCGTGAACGGTGAGGGTCTTGAAGCTGAGATTGACGATCGGAGGATATGGGTCCGTCTTCCAATCCTCCCAGAATGCGTCACTGAAATACGACGATACCTCCTCAGACCGTATTTCAATCCCAATCTCCCTGTTTTCCTTGAACGATGCATCGACCCAATTCATACTCGAAACAATGGAGACATCGTCGATGACGACACCCTTGTTGTGAATCATCTCGAAAGGATGATACTTTGAGACAAGCCTCGCTTCGAGATCGACTCCCATGTCCGAAGCACGCTGGTTTAGATACTCCACCACTTTGCTGTTGTTCCTCGTCTCCCCTGAATTGAACCAGGATGAATCCAGCAATATCCTAACAGTGACACCCTTGGAGGCCGCGGAAAACAGGCCTGATACAAGGCCGTCCGAGCCTAGCCAGGATGGGGCGCAGTAGAACTGTTCGACGAGTATCTGTGACTTCGCACTGTCGATCAGGTTCGACAACCTCTCCAAGGAGAAATCAGGAGAGACAAGTGGTCCCACGGAGGCCTCGAATCGCTTCAGATTCCCGATGTCGGACACAGTCGGTCCGAGTTCGACGAGGCCGCCCTCATAATCGCGTTCTCCGATCACGTTTTCGATCGGGCAAACATCAAGGCTTCTGTTGTCGCAATCATGCCAAAACATTCGTGCCATGTAAGAGGCCAACTCTCGGCTTTCCACAACCACCCCCCACCCACGGTTCCGATCAATGCCATTCGTGACCCAATTTTCCGACATGACAATACTTCGTCGTCCGTCGATCACCGCGTACTTGCAATGGAGGTAATCGTACCGCTTGTATCCGTCTCTCGATTTCAGAAAGGAGACCTCCACACCCGCAACGTCAAGTTCCGACGCGGCCTGTCTGCCATTCTCAGAAATGCCTCCCACTGGCTGCCCCTCGAGCAAGACTCTGACATTCACACCCCTTTTCGCCGCCGATACCAGCGCTGAGACTACATTCGGATCGTTCAGTTCATAGACGGCAGCACAGATCGATCTTGAGGAGTACTCGAACTCTCTAATCAGTCGAGAGCGTGCATCCTCCGGAGCGAGGAAAGGTTCTACAAGAGCTTTCGTAGCAATTTGACTAAAGGCCGATCGACCAGGCGGAACGATGAGCCAATCGGAGGAGGTATTCGTGTCAGCAGCGTCTTTCGTCATTCTGCGTATCTCATGTGCTTTCGGAGGCTTCGCGACTGGTTTCCCTTCCCAGCCCGTCCCTGAGTAGTCTGAGTCTCCGTAGGCGACGACATCAACCAAGACTCCGGATGTGTCCGCCAGTAATAACTCGTC
>JAJRAH010000129.1 GCA_028679985.1 Methanomassiliicoccales archaeon | reverse complement strand
GAACCCAGATCAGCGGGTTTCCACCACGCGGGGAGCGACCCCGCGCGAATTAACGGGTCATCGCTCCAGTTATTCATCACCGGTCAGCAAACCCGTCTGCAATCACACCCAATTAACTGGAGCCCGCGAGGATGCCGTGTTACCCCACACCCCCATAGTGATCGCTACACCTTGCGCATCTTCTGCGCGCGCTTCCTGCGGCGCATCTTCTTCTTGCGCCATTTCCATCTCTGCTTGCCGCGTTTCTTCCATGCGCGTGAGCTTCGTTTCATCCTGATGACTCCTCGTGTCTCGTGCCGTCATTGTGTAGGCACATATCAACTTTTTGATAGTGTGGCGGGCCCGTCGGGAGTTTCGCCTTCGGTCGAAGGATTCGAACCCGAGACATCTGGCTTGCTTCCTTCACGATGACTGTGAGCTAGAAGGCCAGCGCTATATCCAGGCTAAGCCACGAGCCCGCAAGTCCTCGATAGAGGTGCTCCCATTTAAAAGTTTAGCGGTATGGGCAATCGTTCTGGGTGCCGTCGACTTCATCCGAATATCGCGTACAGAGAGGAATCCAAGAGAAGCAGGACGGCCTCGATTATTGCTCCCATTCCTAGGAAGAATAATATCGGTCTGAAGCTGAGGATCGCACCGAAGAAGCTGATCGTGTCTTCGAGGAACTTGAGAAGGAAGTAGACGATCAGCATCACGATGACCGCTATGACTATTATGACGGTCGGCGTGAGGATTGACGCTAGCGCGATCTTCGATAGGAGATAGAGACCGTATCCTGTCAGACCCCCGACTATCCATGAGATTATTGCCGCCCACTTGACTTTCCGCAGGACTCGGAGGATCAGACCCAGACCGAGGACGACGAGCACGATCGTGCTAGATGGAGGCCAGCCGCTCTCGGTGTAGAGGACTATTCCCATGAATATCATGAAAGCCCCGACGAACAGGCCGAGGAACAGAGCGATCTCGTCCGTAGAAGTCTTCTCGCTCCTTCCGACGATACCGATGAGGATGGCTATGAAGCCCCCCACCAGCAAGACAGCTTCCACGATCGGGGAAGTAGCAAGATTGCTGAACATGTGCAAGTGTGCTATTCGAGACTCTGCTACTTATATCTTGACAAACGCTTCCACACACAGATAATGACGCCTGAATCTCCACGAGTCATAAGGATTATGAGCAGATCGTTTCAATAGTGACTTGGAGGAATTCAATGCAAGTCGCCGAAGCCGTAGCTGCCAGAAGAGCGCTGAGAACGCTCGACGCAAGACCTATTCCGAACGAGGTCGTGAAGGAACTCGTCGAGGCGATGAGACTCTCCGCCTCCTGCAACAACAATCAACCTTGGCGAGTCGTTATCGCGAGAGATAACGATACTCTGTCGAAGGTGAAAAGCGCACTGTCGAAGGGCAACGTCTGGGCAACGCGTTCGCCTCTGATCTTCGTTGTAGCTGCAAGACCCGATGACGATTGCCGCCTATCGGACAATCGCGATTACTTCCTATTCTCCACTGGACTGGCCGTGAGCCAGATGCTACTCAGAGCGACGGAACTCGGGATCATAGCGCATCCGATAGCCGGATTCAATCCAGTCGAAGCGAAGAGGCTTCTGGAAATCCCGAACGAGTACGTCGTGATAACGTTCGTGATATGCGGATACCTCGGGACCGACTCCTCACTGCTCTCAGAGAAGCAGCTCGAGATCGAGAAGAAGCGGCCTGACAGGAGACCGCTGGGCGACAGCTTCTTCGATGGGAAATGGGGGGCACCCCTGACCATATAGACCAACCGGATTTCATGAGATCAGAGGTCCCGGACCAAAGAACACGCTACCATCAAACGCATAAGATCTTCCTCAGTGTCTCCCCCAGCATCTTCTCCTTGACTTCCTCGGATGCCCAATTTCTTTCTCTGATGAAGTTCAACCAGCTGAGGTAAGAGTAGCTGAGGTCGAACAGCGGCCAATCGGATCCGAACACCAAGCGATCGCGCATCTGAGAAGCCGCCTCTTTCAATCGCTCGACCGCGACCTCTGGCTCTGAAGGAAGCCATCCCTGGACGGCGGAGCAGTCCGCATACACATTGTCGCATGTCTTGGCAAGTTCGTACGTCTCAGACCTCCATTTCCCGCCTAGGTGTGCGATAACGATCTTCAATGAAGGATGTCTCTCGAGCACATCCCTGTAAAAGATGGGGTGATTGTACCCCTCATCGAGCGGCCCCCAGCTTGCACCCGAGTGAGACAACACGACCATTCCGCAGTCCTCAAGGCTCTTCCAGAAGCCCCGTAGTCGCTCTTCGTCCGGTCGGAAGCCCGTTGCGGGATAGATTTTGATCCCTTTGGCGTCATAGTCCTTGACGAGTCTCTGAATCAACTGCCCAGCTCTCTCGCCTCTGATTGGATCGACTCCTACGAAGGGGATCAAGCGATCCCGATACTCTTCGCAAGATTCGAAGACCCATTGATTGTACTCCTCGATGCCGATCTCGGGCTCCTCCACAAGACCGAAATCGAGGGGCAGGATGACGGCCTTGTCCACACCTGCTCCGTCCATTGCCTCGACCAGTCCCTCCGCGAAAGCCTCGGTGACAGGCCAATCGTCTTCTTTGTCCTCGCTGAGATCAAAGAGCCCGTCGAGGACGAGAAGAGGCTCAAGGTAGGTCCTCAGGATCGAGTCCGGGAGCATCTTCCTTCGCCAAAGATGTGTATGGCTGTCGATTATCACGCCGCGACCCTCTAACCGTGAGGCACGTCGCATCTATTAATCCATTGCCACAGAGAAGACCGGAATTCCACCCAAGCCACCAGCCGAAACAGGATTGTGATTCATCATCGCAACACGCTTATACCTATCTCTCCCTAGAAATCACACACCAAAGGATGGAATTTCAATGTCAAAGGCCAACGTGGGAAAAGTGTCGGAGTATCCACCGGGTACGATGAAGGGATTCAGTCTCGACAGCAAGGATGTCCTTGTCGCAAACGTCAACGGCTCCTTCTACGCAATCAGCGGCAAGTGCTCGCACAAAGGGGGTGACCTGGCAAAGGGGAAGCTAATCGGCCATACTGTGAGATGCCCTTTGCATGGATCGGAGTACGACTTGAGGACTGGCCGGGTCGTGAAGAACGTCAGAATTCCATTCATCGGAAGAGCTGCGGA
Source organism: Methanomassiliicoccales archaeon (assembly GCA_028679985.1). Taxonomy (GTDB): domain Archaea; phylum Thermoplasmatota; class Thermoplasmata; order Methanomassiliicoccales; family JACIVX01; genus JAJRAG01. The sequence goes on along the minus strand of JAJRAH010000129.1, from coordinate 4,164 downwards.
TCTGAAGGTGTTCAAGGTCAGCGTGGAAGGAGAAGACGTCCTAGTCGAGATATGAGCATCTGGGGACTCGACCGAGAAGTATTGATGAACCGCGCAAGCGGCCTCAGATAAACCGCTAGACTCTGCAGGTCAGTGTGACGGACAGGACAATGTCGGCGATCGATGATCTGGACAAAGACGCACCCTCAACCTTTTTGATGCTAACTCGATAGGCATTGGGGCGATCGAGGATCTTGATGGACAAAGAAGAGACAAAACCTGGCACATTCCAGGGAAGTTCGGTTCACTCTCTCGATTTCCTGTCCTCATACGGAGCCAAGTCTCGCATCAAGAATGTAACAATCCTCGACAATATGCCAGCACCGATTCTCTTCGACGCGTCTATCCTCGTGGCGTAGTAGTAGTCTTTCTTGTCTTTGTAGAACTCGTAGTCAGCAGGGAGGTATTCTCTCACTGCCGGTATTATTTCCTTGAAGAACTTGAACCCCATGTAATTTGTGAAGCTCGGCTCGTTGCTCTTCTCATTAATCGCCTGGTAGAACCTGACGGCCGCCTTCTCCAATCGCTTCCCCTGCTTCTCCTCCACCTTCGGAGCTATCGGCCACGGAGTCTTCATATACGCTAGCTCACTGACGACCTCAGGACCTCCGATGGCGATCCTAAGGGAGTCGAGCACCTTCTCCAGACCTGCACCGCCATTCGCGACGATCATGACCTTCTTGTCCAGGAACTTCGGACGGTGATGGGTGTAGGCAAAACGGTCAATGAAGTTCTTCATCAACCAGCTGACGTTCTGGACGTAGCCCGGAGAGACAAGTATCACTCCATCAGCGCTTTCGATTCGTCTCTCGATCGATATCCTGTCTTCATTCATCGGACAGAGATCTTCGCCCTTCGTGACGCAAAGGAAACAGCCTCTGCAGAGACCGAGATTCGCGTCGCTCAAGAACAGATAGTCGAACTCGACTTTCCCTACCTGATTCATCTTCTGCTCGATCTGCTGGACCACCTTGTAACCGGTTCCTTTCCTCTTGGGACTCCCTAATATTGCCAGTACTTTCATGTCTACCAATCCCAGCGTTCTTCATTATCGGATGGATGAATACGACCGAATCAACAATGAGATATAACCGTTTTCCCTGAAAATTCAACTTAAAACTGTCTCTTCCAGGCCATCCCCCGAACTGTGCGATCAGATCACTGGACTGATCATCTGCGCTCGACGACTATTCTGGCGACTCTGAGAGAGATCGCCGCAGCCGTCAGCATAGTCGGGAGGCCCTGAGACTTGGGGACGAGGGACAGGTCCGCCACCCACAGATCCTCGGGCAGAGTCGACGGACGCATCAGCGGGACATCGCCCTTCGCAAGGGGGACCGTCCCTCCAAGATGACCACCGTTGAGCATGCCCTCCACGAACGGACCCTTAACGCCAGCGGTCTCCATGATGCTCCTCGCAAGGGACAGGCCCTCATCCAGACGCTCCCTGTCCCTCGCTGTCACCTCCTTCGTCACCCTCCCCTCCGCATCGACACGCCCGTTCGCGACGTCGGCCAATTTGACCATGACTCCGACCCGGTCCTCCATAGAAACGCCGCGCCACGGTTTGTGGAACCAGTGAGAGAGAATGTCGATGTACGGAGAGATTATGTAGTCGTCCCGTTTGGCATACCAGACCATCGGGGCTTCCTCGAGCTGCCGCGCTCCTTCCAGCTGACCCCCCATCGTCAAGACTATGTCCGCCCAGAGAGTGTCGCTGACCGGGAGATCAGAGGAGCGCAGTATCTCCGCTGTTCCGATCCCGCCAGCGGCGAGGATCACAGCGTCCGCATGAACGACCTCCGACGATTGTCCGCGGGCGACCAGGACGCCTGCCGCACGATTCTTCTCGACGATGACCTTCCTCACCTTCGATTCGGTCTGGATCTTCCCGCCGTTCGCGATGAAGTCCGCCAAGAAACGCCTCGAATCCCACTTGGCACCTGTCGCGCAGCCGACCTCGCACAATCCGCAGGCGACGCACTTCTCGGCGTCAACCGCCTTAGGAGTCGGACTCGGGCGGAGCCCCATCTTCTCGGCGCCATCGAACATCTTCCGAGTCGCCGGGCGCCACCTGTCCCTCGGTATCGGAGCGACCCCGATCATATCCTCGATCTCGCCGAACTCCTGCACAAGGTCCAGTCCGATCTCCTTCAGTCCATTCTCTGCACGGACCATGTTTCCGCAGGAAATCGTCGTCGTTCCGCCGGTCGTGACGCCGCGAACAAGGACGAGATCCCGGCTCGAGCGGGTCGTCCTGATGTGAGAGGATATCTTGTCGATCGTCCGTTCTGTCCCGAGGACCCCCGTCCAACGCAATGGTTCTACCCAACGCACTCTCCTGCTCAAGGGTTTAAAGGGTCGCCCGGCCTCCAGAACGAACACATCATGGCCCTTCAAGACCAGCTCGCGGGCAGCTGTCGCACCACCGGCACCCGAGCCGACCACGACGATCCTCATTTCTTCTCCTCCTTGACGATCCTGTCGATGCATGCGACGCAAACGGGCGAACCGGACGTAATACGCTCAGTGAATCTCATGCCGACGCCGGGATTCAGGCCTCTAACGACCCCCTCATCCGCAGCGCTGAGGATCATGCATGTCACCGGAGAGTAATGATCAGCGAGCACGCAGCGACTCACACGCATGATCGCCCCTCCTGTGCTCCCCCACTCGACCCTAAACTCAATTCCCAGAACCCTATACATGATTCGTGCGGCCCGTACGAGATCCTTCATTCCTTTCCCGACCTGAAGGCGGCGACGCGCTTCTTGACCGAGCTGGACTCCTGCCTTGAACATCGATTCCCGTCCGAGGCTCACCGCTTTCTCGACTCCTACGGCATTCGTCAGGGCTTTGACGCGAAGACTGTGTCCCTCGGCCATGGACGCCCTTCGTTCTTCGAGCGTCTTGCCGGTAAGATGTCCGACCTTCGATGTGTCTCTGGCAGAAGGGGCGTGCTCCATAAGCAATTCATTCAAAGTCCTGTTCGTGACTTCGGCCACCCTATCCAGTTCCCTGATGAGCACGTATTGGGGTGTCCACAGAGAGGCCAGCAGAAGCTTCAAACTCATGTCCCACTCCCCGTCCGTCCGACATGCAGAACTGCCCGAGGCACCTCCATTTCGCCGTAGAGTGCAGCCACGACATCCGAGAGTCGTGCGAGCGCCTCTTTCCGCTTGAGCTTGAGATTCGCGGTGAGGACGCCTCCCTCTATGGACAGGTCGTTCGGTAGCAAAGCCCAGCGCTTCAACCGCTCTGGATTCGAGAGCCGATCATTCACGTTCTCGATGCCTTTGTCGATCGCAGCGAACAGGGGCTCATCTACGACCTTGCTCTCAACCCAGATAATGGCGCAGCAGTACGGTCTTCCCTCCCCGACCACCATCGCCTCCACGACCCCTGGCAAGTCCTTCAACATCGACTCGATCTTCATAGGATGGACGTTCTTGCCGTACGAGGTCACGATGAGCTCCTTCTTTCTGCCATGGATCACCAGACTTCCTTCGGGGGTCAGGCCACCGTAGTCTCCAGTCAGCAGCCAGCCGTCTCGGAAAGGTGCATCCTGGCTATTCAAGTAGCCCGCCATGACCTGCGGCCCCTTCACCAGAACCTCTCCGTCTTCGGCGATTGCCACCTCCGTCATCGGCAGTGGCTCGCCGACAGTCCCGATCCGGTTCCTCCCGAGGCGGTTCAGCGTGACGAGCGGTGCCTCGGTCAGACCGTATGCGTTGTGGATCTCGATCCCGAGATCGCGGAAATCATTCAAGAGGTCGTCGCCGCAGGGCGCAGAGCCGACAATCAGTTGAGCGCACCTGTCCAATCCGACTCGCCTCAGCACCGACTTTCGAATAGTTCTCCTCAGCGTCCTCCTCCATAACCCTTTTCTCGTCGCTTTGAAACGCCTGTATGAATCATTCTCCTGCAGTCTCTCCAATACCTTCTCATAGAACCTCGGAACCGAGAAGAAGACCGTAGGTCTGCTCAGCGGCAGGGACTTCTGCAGGTCCTTGAAATCCTCAAGGAAGAATATGTCGAGGGGCGCGGGAGCGTAGTACGGCGAGTACGTGCCGAGTATACCCTCGACGACGTGGTTCATCGGGAGGAATGATAGGTACGCGACAG
>JAJRAH010000128.1 GCA_028679985.1 Methanomassiliicoccales archaeon | reverse complement strand
CTTGCAAGATCCGATGTATTCCTGGGGCGGGTTCCTCGCAGACAGTACTTCGGCCTTTGGTCCTATGCCTCCGATCTGATGAGTTATGGAGTCAACGTCGCGAAGGCGTCCCAGTATCATGAATATGTGAGATACCGATTCCCCATGTACCTGATGAAGATGTCACGCACGAGGGCGATAAGAGGCGTGAAGGAAAGTATCTCCTCGAAACTTGGTGCGATTTGTCATATGTCGTCCTCTGCCGTTGCTGAGAACCTTCTTCCGTACTTCAACTGGCTGTTCCGGAAAGACAAGGATTTCAGAATAGCCATGGCGATAAGATTCGGCTTTGATCCCGAGGAACTCGCCTATCTTCTCAACGAGAAGATCGACTCTCAATCCGTCAAACATCTCATCTCCGAGGTCCAGAAGGTGGAGCGGATCAGAAGCACCGAATCGGCGATACCGCCTATCGATGAAGCGAGGTCGGATGATGTGGCCGAGGAGAGTGAGGTGGAGGAGCCAGGTAGCGAGCTGCAACAGCAGAGAAGTCTTTTTGAGTATTGAGTGTATGGGGCCGTTGGATGAGAGAGGATTTCAGTAGCATCCTGAGAAAACAGCAGTACAGGACGTTCGGAAATCACGCCGCCGTGAAGATATGTCATTGGATGCGCCAGAGTCTCCTGAGACAGAGATGTTGCTACAAGGAGGAATTCTATGGGATCAAATCGCATCGCTGCCTTCAGATGACACCAGTCGTGAATCAATGCACCCACAATTGCCTATTCTGCTGGAGGGTCCAAGGGTTCGAGTCGGAGGTGACCGAGTGGATAGATCCTGAGCAAATGCTCGATTCCTGCATCTCCCAGCAGAGGCTGCTGATCTCGGGATTCAAGGGTGACCCGAGGTGCCCACCAGAGATGTTCGAAGAGGCCTCGAATCCCAATCAAGTCGCAATATCCCTCGCGGGGGAGCCGACGCTCTATCCCCGCCTGTCGGAACTGATCGATGTATGCAGAAGAAGGGGAATGTCGACGTTCCTTGTAACCAATGGTACGATTCCCGAGGCGTTAGAACGACTCGATCCTCTCCCGACCCAGTTGTACGTTACCGTGGCCGCCCCCAACGAAGAGATATACAGCAAGCTCTGTGCGCCAAGGATCAAAGACGGTTGGAGCAGATTGAGGAAGACTCTGGAACTACTTCCGAGCTTGGGAACGAGAACAGTGATCCGACATACGCTGGTCCAAGACTGGAACCTCGGTTGGGAGGATCAATACGCGAAACTGGACGAAATCGCGGATCCGCTTTTCATAGAGCCAAAGGGGTACGTTTTCGTCGGAGACTCACGGAAGAGGATGAGCATTTCAAACATGCCTTCACACAAGACCGTCCGGGACTTCGGTTCGAGTCTTGCTTCTCATCTGGGTCTTGAAGTTCTGATGGAGCGAGAAGACAGCAGGGTAGTTCTGCTCGGAGAACGTGAGGCTCATCTCAGGATCGGTTAGTCGGAGATAGCGGGGACTTGCTCGTTATCTCACTTCACTCTGACCGTCTCGAGATTCATAGGCGCCCGCGTTTCGATGTTGAATTTCTTGTACAGTGCACTCGCCAGATCCGAGCACTTGTGTTCCTCACCGTGGCACACTATGATTCTCTCGGGCTTTGGTTCCAGCGTAGAGACGTAGTTGATAAGCTGCCTTCTGTCCGAGTGACCAGAGAAGCCATCAACGGTTTCGGTGTCCATCTTGAACTGGATGTTCAAAGGTCTGCCCCTGTCAGTCAAGCTGAGTTCAGAGTATCCCTTCTGTATCTTCCTTCCAAGGGTGCCTTCCGCCTGGTAACCGACGAACACAAGCGTGTTTTTCGGATTGTCCGCCCAGGACTTGAGGTACTCGAGGACGGGACCACCATTGACCATACCGCCCGTCGCCAGGACTATGCTCGGATCAGGATCGTTGCATATCTTCTCTCTCATGTCTGCGCTGTCAACCCTCTTGAAGATCTCAGAGAGGAATGGATTCTGTCCCATCTGGAATATCTGGGTTCTCAACTGACTGTTGAGGTATTCCGGGTACGCTGTGTGAATCGCGGTGGCTTCCCATATCATGCCGTCAAGATAGACAGGCACGGTCGGGAGTTTGCCCGTTCTCATCAGCTCCTCTATCACGAGCATTACTTCCTGCGAACGCCCCACTGCGAACACAGGAATCAGAATCTTGCCGCCCTTTGTGAGTGTCTGTTCGGCGACACTCTTCAGCTGATTGGCCGCCTCGACTCTGCTGGGCTGGATATCATGATGTCCTCCGTAGGTGGACTCAATAATGAGTGTTTCGAGTCGTGGGAATTTGTTGACAGTGGCATTGAACAGCCAGGTCCTCTCGAATTTCATGTCTCCGCTAAACGCTATGTTGTACAGACCGTCGCCTATGTGGAAGTGGGATACCGCGGATCCGAGAATGTGACCTGCATTCTGGAACGTGAGTCGGATGTCCGGCGCGATGTCGGTTGTCTCGCCATACTTCAACGGTATCGTGTGAGAGACTACATCCCTTATGTGAGAGGATTCGTATGGGCTCTTTCTTCCTTCACCGAATGACACCTTGATGTAGTCCAGCTGTAGGAGCGACATCAGGTCCCTGGTCGGCGCCGTGCAATACACGGGGCCCTCGTAGCCGTATTTGTAAAGCGCGGGCAGGAGGCCGCAGTGATCCAGGTGAGCGTGCGTGATGACAACACAATCAAGAGTATCCAGCGTCTGGATTTCCGGCGCATAGAAGTAAGGCGCGCCGTTGTCTGTGTTCGAGACATCGACCCCGCAGTCAATCAGGACCTTGCTCTCACGTGTTGACAGCAGCGCAGCGCTCCTTCCAACCTCTCTGAAACCGCCGAGGGATGTGATGCGTATCCACGTCTCTCCTTCTATCCTCGGCCTAGCTAGTCTCCTTCCTGTCTTCTTCAGAAACTCCTTTCGATGCTCTTGTTCATGTCGCAAGTAGTTCCTAATATCTGACACGGTCTTCGACGGTATCGGAGGCGCCCTTACGACCTTCGGCGCCCAGCCGACCTCCTTCTTGATCTCATTCAGCACGGAGCCGTGTTTTCCGATCACGAGCCCCGGTGCGCCAGCTTCGATGGTCACTTCACCCGTGTCATGTTCGAAGTAGATATCGGTTATCTGCGCCTCCGTCGGTATTATGTCGCGTATCTTCTGTTCGACAGTCTCTGGGTTGGCCAGCATCGACGGATCTGGACGTATTGCTACTCTCCTCCTGAGACCTTGGGCGAGCTGCCTAACAATCTCATTATTGGAGGCGAAGACCTCCATGTCCCTGGTGTAGACGACGACGACGGGTCCTTCGAAATCGATCGAGGTGATGTTCACGTTGGCTGGGACTATCTTTCTAACTTGTTCCCTCGCCTCTTCTAAAACTTTCTCTACTGACATGATGCTTTCACACTTTTAATTTATGTACCTTTAGGAATAAATAAGATTCAAAGTAAATGGTTTGCACAAGTTCACGGAAACTTGATGCCCATTCGATTGAGCCTCTTCATCCAGTCCTGCTCGGGCAGTTCCTTGTACCCATCCTTGCTGATCGTGATGATAGTCATCCCATCTCCACTTGCCGAATCCCGTTTCATCGCCGCGTTCAACCCTCTGACCGCTATATCTATGGCATCGTTCATCGACATGCCTTTCTTGTACTGATCTTCGAGTACTCCATAGGCCATGAGAGATCCTGAACCGACAGCGACGTAGTTGTCCTGAATGGAACCTCCGGCAGCGTCGACTCCGAACACGTGTCCTCCCTCCTTGTCGACCCCGCCAAGGATGAGGCCTACGTAATAGTAGCCTTGGCTGCCCCCTCCGCCTCTGAGTATGTTCGAGAGGAGCGTCGCAGCGGATTTCACCGTCATCGGGGCGCCTCTTTTCAGCTTGTAGAGCTCGACTTCCGCCTTCATGTAACGAGCAAGTAGCTGCGCGTCCCCGACTAGGCCGGCGACCGTGAGACCCAGATTATCGTCAATCTTGAAGACTTTCTGAACTTCTTTATGGGCGATTATGTTTCCCATTGTCGCCCTGTGCTCTGACGCCAACACGACTCCGTCCGTGTTGACGATACCGATTGTGGTTGTACCTTTCTTGAGTTCCTCATTTTCCATTGTGCAACACCTTCCAAAATGGATCAAAAGACAATCAGCGCTTCTGATGCTCCTCGAATGATGCTGACCATATTTATACCTTTTCATAATCTGATAAAAATAACGTCAAGGAACATATTATCGGCCACACTCTGCAAGATTCGTCCCAAACTACTCCTTGAAACGACGCAACTTAGGCGCGCAGGGGAGATAGATCCCGCACGGTTCTCTGTCGATCGCGTCGACTTGCCTCGATATCGAAGACAGACACAGGTTCGCTGATGGACGGACAGTTGTCGGCCAGATGGCAGGCATGTCCATTCGTTTCCAACGCTTATAGAGTCCTGCTTCCACTATTCCGAAAATCGGATGATTCGCGTCAGGATCTTCTATTCCCAACTGCTTGAGACTCCCTAGAAGAGAACGCTACTGACCTCTTGGCGATTTCTTCTCGCCGATACTCCTTTTCGCATTCCTATCACCCATGATCTCTCGCACAAACAACGATATCAATAGCGAAAAGACGGTCCCAGCCAATAGGCCGGTGATCACGCGGAGAGGATTCGAGGATTCATACGTTGTGAAGAGCTGCACCAGTCCGTCGATCGCTATCGGCGCAAATCCTAGAATCAGTACAAGAGCACTGATCTCGTATCGGGTTACCACCGCTACCGTCATGCCTATAGCCAATCCCAAGAATATGCCCTCATCTCGCGAACAGAATGGCATTTGGTTTCCATTCAGATGGTATGATCTCTCGGAGATCTGATGGCAGTATGCATCCCCGAGGGTGTAGATAGCCGCGGCGAGCGGATTCATCTCTCCTATCGCATCTCCGTTGTCAATCGCACCGGTGCTGCCAGAGAGATCCTCGACACTGCCGGCCGGCAGCGTGAGAGGGGCAAGGATTGTCAATAGGAACCAGACTACGAAGAAAGCAAGGATGACAAGTTCCGTCTTCTCCGTTCTGGTCTCAAAGAACCGCATACGGGGAATCAGAAAGACGATCGCAGACTAATAACCATCTGTCTTGACGGAATTGGAGTTCTTAGAATCCGGAGCCATGTCAGGACGCGACCAAAGATTCATAAGTCATGAAATGTTCTTCAAACTCGATGGTTTCGCTTCCGGAAGAACTTGAAGCGCTGAAACGGTTTCATGGGCATCTCGGGCCGTATGTCGTGATAGGACACAGGATGGGACAGATTGGGAGGGAAAGGTTTCCAAACAACATCTGGGCCGTCGTGTTTACCGGCACAAAGCGCCCACTTTCCTGCACTGTCGACGGGATCCAGTTTTCATCTCAATGCACCCTCGGCAAGGGCAATATCACTGTGAGGGAAGAGAACACGGTCAAGGCAGAGTTTTTTGACGAGAAGCGTCTTCTCTCGATCGAGCTCGCAGAGGGGATAAGGGAGCGGATAGATGCGACGACGGCGAAAGACAATGAAGAACTCATCGCCCTCGATCTGTACATGGCCAATCCCACCGATCTTTTCAAGATCACAGAAGGCGAGTCAGCCCAAACTGGCAGAGTACTGAAGTTGAAATGAAGATTGCCACTGCGAGGGGGACTTTTCTGCCGAACTCGTATCCGACGTCACTCCAGTTCCCTTCGCTTGACAGGAAGACTGTGAAATAGGAGACGATGGCAGCAAGTTCAACAATGTACAATCCGACCATCACTATCGTTTCCGAGAGGAGTTCTGACGAGGAGACTCCGTAATCTGACAATATTCCGACCAAGCTGCTCGTGATTCCTAGGACTATCGGCGCGAAGATCAAGCTGGTGGAGCGCATCATGTCTACGAGCCCCCTCAGCGTCTCCTCAATCTTCGATTCGCACGATTTCAGGTCGCTCAAGTATTGAGCCAGATTCAAGGCCACATGGCCAGCACCGGCCGGGTCTCTCTCCGAGCATTCTGCTATGATCTTCATAGCCCCGCCAAGCAGTGGGCTGATCTTGATCGACCTGGTTTCTTCCGCGAGGGCTCTCTGCACACTCATTCTCGACATCCTGGACCTATACTTGACAGTGTCCACAAGGTCTGTGAAGGTCGACTTGGTCCCGGACTTCGCCGCGTCTTCAAGAGCGGCCTCGAAACTTGATCCAGATGCCATTCTGCTTCCGAGCTGGTAGATCGCGGAAACGAAGTTCTTCTCGCCCTCCAGCCTGGCCTTCCGTATGTTGTGCTCCCTGCGGCACCGAACGAGAAGCAGACATGAGGGAGGGATCGCCAACACTAGCAGAATGACATAAGGCTGAACTCCTCCCAAATCCAAGAGTTGAATTGTCGCGATGGAGGCGATCCAGATTGCCGACCCAGCCAGCAACCCTCTTGTGAACTTGAATCGAATTCCCTGATAGGCTCGCAGTGGACTCCTCGACAATGTCGATCTAGCGTAATAGAAGGATGAAAGAGGAAACACGACAAGCAGGAGAAATGCGAGCATCGGCGTCTGAATGCCTGGATTCACCATATCTTGATAGCTTGGATCCGACACTTCGAATGTCGTACCTATCGAAAGCAGAGGCAGAATCGAGAAGAGCATCACCGGGAGCAGTATCCCGAGGGCGAAGAGCACCATTGTCGGCATTGACAGGGATGAAACGTACCTGTCGACATTGTCCTTTATCCCGGTCAAAACGATCGCGTTTGCCTTATCGAGTAGACGATTCACGCCTTCCTTCGTCCTTTCCCGACTGGAGGACATTATGAGGTGGATTGACTGTCGAAGACTCTCATTGGCATCGCCGAGCGATTCCGTGAATTCGAGAAGGGATGAAGACAAGCTTCGACCGCAGCGAGTCACGGGCCTCCACATGACCTCCCTCAGCCTGTCCGACAGAATTCCTTCGCTGTGCTCTGTCGCAAAGGACAAGCCCTTCTCAATCGAGGGCTGAAGCTGCATGCTCATCGTCATCGCTCCGACGACGGCGGGAGACTCTCTCATCATCATCCTTTCCTCGAGATTCGCGAAGCTCGACGGTGCGGTCTGGATCACGAAGACTATCGCGAAAGAAAGTAGCATGCCAGGAAGTGTTACGTAAAGTCCCGTTTGAAACCCCACAAGAATTAGGATGACTGCAGCGATGACCGTCATGATCGAGACAGAGAGTTGAAAGATCCTCCAGGCTGCGGACTCGACCTGAGTCCTCGTGATGTTTCTTCTTCTCAACCACTCTTCAGTCCTTCGATCATCTTCTACATGGAGTATCCGAGCGAAAATACCAGGCGGACGGGCATCGGAGAATCGCTTGACGATTCTAACGAAGATCCAATCAGGGGATTCTACGATACTCCCCCCTTGTCGCTGATGCGGCAGCGGAGTTCTTCCAGTATCGCGTCGTAGTCTCTGCTCCCGCTATCCATGTGCTGCCAGAAAAGCTCGTTTGACCTGCATGTCCATTCTGGATCGAGATACATCGCACCCTTCGTTCTTCCCGCCTCGATCAATGCTTCCCTGATTCTCGCCCTGACATGGATGTTCTCGACGGCCTCTTCGTATGTCATATTCCAGGAATCCGCTATGCGGGAAACCACTTCGGATCGGGTACTCGAGAACGCAGACAACTTCCCCTTCGAGAAGTCGTATTTCATCAGAGCATTGAACTCGCCCGGGCCCCGATCCTTGGCATATTCGACGATTTCGACGAGCCTTCTCACCTGTCGCTGCGATCCCCTCGGTCTGTTCAGCGCCATTGTTATCACGATGTCCGTCGCTGCGAACGCCTCCTTGGGGATTCCAATGTCATGCACAACTCTTTCATAGACTGAGTGCGCCGAGTCTCCATGAATCGTACCGAGGACAGAGGACCCTGCCTTTCCCGTTCGCATACTCTGATAGAGTGTCTGAGCTTCTTTGCCTCTGACCTCTCCGAGGACTATAGCCGATTCACCCAAACGAAGAGAGACTCTGAGTGCCTCGTCCGTTTTTTCTTCTCGATCTTCGCCGATGGCCTGCTCGACCATCATAGACTGCACTTTGTATCCTAGTCTTTGCATCTGCCTCACGGGCAACTCCATCGTATCCTCAATCGTCAGTATTCTCTGGGAAAGCGGGAACTCGAACAGGGCGGCGCTCAACAATGCAGACTTGCCAGCTCCTCTTGGCCCACAGATCAGAATAGTGCTTCTGCCGTCCATGAGAAAAGAGATCAAACCGGCAGCAAGAGCATTCAGAGTCCCATTGTAAGCCAGTTTCGGCAGGGTCCAAGGTGTCCTCGAATGCCGCCGAAGTGCGACCGCGGTACCCATAGGACTCAGCGGAGGCCCGATCACGGTCGCCCTTGCGTCGAATCCCTGGATATCGGTTTCCATGGTTGGAAAAGCTTCCGAGAAAGGCTTCTTGCTGTACTGTCTAAGACGGGAGGCAAGGCCCTCAATCTCCCCTTCAAACGCGGTTACGTTCGTCGAGCATTTGAAGACCGTATTCAGACCGGCCACTCCGTTGACCGTGACGTGAATTGGGTTCTCGTTGCAGGGCGCGTCGACGTATATGTCCTCGACCCTATCGTCGGAGAGAAGCAGCTCAAAGATGCCGAGACCAACTGTGTATCTGGCAACGATCTCGGACAGCTTCTTGAGATTTCTGGCTCCCTCT
>JAJRAH010000127.1 GCA_028679985.1 Methanomassiliicoccales archaeon | reverse complement strand
AGGGAAAGTTATTTTTCTGACGAAATCCACTGACATAGAACGATGAGAACCCTGGGTGAAATGGGCGAGAAGGAGATCGTCAGGAGACTTCTAGGAGAGATAAAGAGCAGCGCTCCCGTCGGTCCTGGGGATGATGCCGCCGCTGTTGACATGGGAGATTGCTATCTTGTGATCACGACCGATCTGATCTCATCTCGGGCCCATATGCCCTCAGTCATGACCGATTGGCAGATCGGCTGGATGCTCGCGGCCGTGAACTACAGCGATATCGCGGCAATGGGAGCGAGGCCCATCGGCATCGTCGCTTCTCTTGCGCTTCCGAAGGAGACCGCATTCTCGTCGCTGAGAAGCATGATGGCAGGGATACAGGATTGCTCCGAATCTGTAGGGGCGGAAATCCTCGGGGGCGACACCAAGGAATCGCCGGAGATCACTCTTGCCGGGACGGCCCTCGGGAAAGTGAAGAAGAATCGCATCCTCCTGAGAAAGGGCGCGAAACCGGGAGACTATCTTGCGGTGACTGGCACACTGGGCCTTGCGGCGGCGGGGTACTATTCGCTGACGAAGGGACTGCATTGCCCTTCCGGAGTGAAGGCGCTTCTCGAGCCGAAACCCAGAGTGAAGGAGGGGCTTGCGCTGTCTTCCTCTGGAGTCGTCACTTCCTGCATGGACATATCAGATGGCCTGGCCTCGTCGGTCTACCAGCTGTCGGAGATGAGTGGCGTATCGTTCTCGATCGAATGGGATTCCATTCCCGTGAAGAAGGAGGTGGTTCAGGTCGCGGACGATTGCGGCATGAACCCGGAAGAACTCGCACTGTACTATGGCGGGGACTACCAGCTTCTGTTCACGATAAATCCGAATGGTCTGCCACGGCTACGTTCTCGCATGAAATCTCGAATGGCGGTGATAGGCAGGGCCAAGGAATCGGGCAGGAATACATTAAAGAGGGGTGGCAAAGTAAGTATTCTCGAGAATCGAGGATACGAGCATTTTAGGTGAGCCCGCCTATGAAAGAAGCCAAATTCTGGAAGAGTGAGGACGGAAGAGTCGTATGTGGCCTCTGTCCCCACTCCTGCAAGATCGCACCCGGCAGAAGGGGAATATGCGGGGTCAGAGAGAACAGAGAGGGGAACTTGTTCTCGCTCATCTACGGCAAGGCGTCGTCGATCCACGTCGACCCCGTGGAGAAGAAGCCGTTCTTCCATTTCAAGCCCGGGGATAGGGTCCTGTCCCTCGGCAGCATTGGATGCACGTTCAGATGCCAGAATTGCCAGAACTATTCGATATCCCAGGCAGAGTTCGGGGAGTTTGGCCTCGAAGACGTGTCTTCGGAAGAGGTGCTTGACACATGCAAGAGAACCGGCTGCAGGGGGATCTCTTGGACGTACAACGAGCCCACGATATGGCACGAGTTCTCGTTCGACACTTCGAAACTCGCGAGGGCGAACGGATATCATACCGACTACGTGACAAACGGATACATCCAGGAAGCACCCCTACGTGAACTTGCAGAGTGCATCGATGCGATGAACATCGACGTGAAGGCGTTTCACGAGGATTTCTACAAGAAGGTCTGCAGAGCCTCTCTGAAGCCGGTTCTGGACGCCGCCGAGGTAGCCCAAGAACTCGGCATCCACGTTGAGCTAACCTACCTTGTGATCCCCGGAAAGAATGATACGGAGGTGGAGATTAGGAACTTCTCGAGATGGGTGGTGGAGTCTCTCGACCCTAGCGTTCCAGTTCACTTCACGCGTTTCCATCCGGACTACATGATGATGGACGTCCAGTCGACACCGATCAAGACCCTCGATATGGCCTACAAGATCGCCAAGCAGGAAGGACTGAGATTCCCCTACGCAGGCAATGTTCCTGGAGACGATAGGGAGAACACTTATTGCCCCAAGTGCGGAAAACTCGTCATCAGAAGGATGGGGTTCGCCGTTGTCGAGATGGGGGCAGAAAGGGGCAAGTGCCCGACCTGCGGCGAAGATCTCAATTTGATCATCTGAGAGACCGTCTCCCGTCCTCTCGAACATGTTTTAACTTCTAAATGCCATCGTCCCACACGATGGATCTAAGGACGATGTACGAAAGGCTGGGGGCAAGCTTCAAGGTGGAGAACTGGTGGCCAGCCGAGTCCGAGTTCGAGATCATGATCGGAGCGATACTGACGCAACAAACTACATGGGAAAACGTTGAGAAAGTCATGACCGACCTGAAGGCGAATGGCCTTCTCGACGTCGACTCGCTCGTCCGAATCGACAACGACACGCTGGAAGAAATCGTGATGCCGGCCGGATTCTACCGTCAGAAGGCCAGCAGGATAAAGGGTCTGGCTGAGTACATTAAGGTTCACTACGATTCGAATCCATTGGCGATCATGAATAGGCCACTCGAAGAGGCAAGGAGGGAACTGCTCAGCATCAGGGGGATAGGAGAGGAGACCGCGGATTCGATGCTGCTCTTTGCGGGACACAAGCCCAAGTTCGTGGCGGCATCGTACGTCTCAAGGATCCTGAAAAGGACCGGGATTCTCGACTCCGAGGACTACGACGAGATACAGCGATACGTCGAATCGATCGTTCCTCCGAAGCCGGAGATATACGCGAAATTCTATGCACTTCTGATTCAGTTGGCGAAGACACACTGCAAAGCGCGGCCGATCTGCGGCGGCTGCCCGCTCGAGCGCGAATGCGCGTTCAGTGTACGAAAAGGAGAATGAGGTTACCGACGATGCTGGAGAACAGGATTGATATCGTTATGGGGATCAGAAACGGTATCTTCGGCGTTACCCAAATCGTGTCGGCTCCGGACTTCTCAAGCTCGTCGTAAACGCCTTCGTAGGAATCCATAGTCTTTGGGATTATCGTCACCTTTCTCCTGTCCTCAACCAAGTACTCAAGGGGCCAGACGAACTTCTTTCGCGCCTCAGAGACGGTCAACTTGTAACCGAAGAACATCACTGGCAGCTTCCTGCTTCCTTTCGCGAGATTGTAGAAGAACATCCCAATCGGAACGATTATCGTGAGCAGGGCCGCATTGAATAGAATGAGGAGGGAGAAGGGGAACGCGTACTGCGGGACGTGAACCGGGATGGATATCAGGGGAAGAGAGTCGATGATGGGGTAGGAAGGGAACAGTATGGATAGAGCCAGTAGGGCTTTCGCATCCGCTCCACCCTTGATGATGTTGAACTGATAGAGAAGGATGATGAAAACAAACATAAACAGGATCGTCATCAGTTGCCACAGGTAGGAGGACTCCCAGAACAGTAATATCAGAGCTGCCAGGATGACGAATGAGCCGATGTAAAGGCCTACCGGAACTGGATTGATCCCATCCTCGAACATCCCTTTTCTTTCCCAGAAAGTGTCGAAGAATATCACACCCAGGGGTATAAGGAATAAGAGGTAGAGTATTGAGACGCCGTCCAATAAGATCCCGACAGCAAGGAACAGCATCCCGAGCCCACCAAGCCCTACCCAATACACATCAGATGCCATTCTGGTCTTCCAGTCGGAGCGGGCGGCGAAGAGAAGGACAAGAAGAGCTATGCCCACCTTCACGACCGGAATGACGTCCATGCAACCTCAGCAATTCAATCTGGACATAAAAATCTTTGTCAGCGGGTATTCAACCACACCATTGGAGAACTACACCAATCGAAGGCCGAGGGATTCCGCGTGGTCGCGCACTCGCTCGTACTCCTCATCCCGGACTCCCCTGGATATATCCTCGTGCTCGAAGGCTCTGTGCATCGGCCTATACTGATCCATGACGTTCACGAGCGCCTCGGGTGTGTTCTTCGAAAGCCAATTCATTGCCGGAATCGAACAACATTCGACGTGATTCGGAAGCACAAGATGTCTCACGATGACCTCGGCATGCTTGGCTGCCAGGACATGATTCCTCGACACGATCCTCATGTAGTCTGGGATTCCGGACAGCCTCTTGGCGCAAGAGTCGTTCCCATACTTGAGATCGGTGAGGTAAATATCGATCACTCCCTCAAGCAGACGCATCGACTTCTCAGACAGATACATGTTCGAGTTCCATATCTGAGGAATGTCTGCGGATGAAATCCGGAGAACGTCCAGTATGTAGGCGAGATTCGGGGTCGGGTCTCCCCCGACCCAGTTCACGTTCACAGCCCTTCCCCGAACGCGCCCGGTCGCTTGGACGGATGGAGATGTTTCAGATCCTGACGCCCTGCGTTCGATCATGTCGGCTAGACGAGTCGCAGGGACGAGAAGTCCGTTGCCAGGATCGGTTGATATGTCGTAGTTCTGGCAGAATGCGCATTTGAAATTGCATCCCGAGAAGAAGATCGTGTACGAAGGTATCAGCTGGGGCTCCTCACCATAATGAAGAAATTCGCTCGATATGCGTGCATCTAAAACGCCGCACCTTCCTTCTTGCCCCGCGGTCCTATCTACAGAACACTTCCATTCGCATATCTCGCACCGTCTCATCATCCTCCTCGCAAGCTCCGCCTTCAGGTCAAGGAGACTCCTCCCTTCGATCGGCTTCGTTCCAACCGTCCCGCTCCCGTCGCTCACGTGAGACCAGAACGTCTTCATCTCATCCTCGTGGAGGCTCCAAAGATCGTCGTCGCACGACTCTGAATCGAAATCGGACTCATTCTCCCGGAGAAGGAGGTAAAGTGCCTTCTCGTTGCCTTCGAGAATACGGTAATATCGTTCGAGTGGGTCTTTCATCGGGCAGGTCCTTCTAGAGTGGCGCGTCCTTAAGGTTGTTTCCAAGACTTGGCACGCGCGATCTCCGTTCGTGCCTCGTTTCAGCCGGGAGAAGTTCGAGTAACTATTTTAGCGACCGACTCCATTGGTCCATTTATCACAGGAATTGGAGGGTTATCACTGCCAGTGATGAACGCTATCAAGAACAGAAGGAGCATACGCAAGTACAAGAAAAGGAGAATCCCGGAAAACGACCTGAAGGCCGTCATCGAGGCGGCAAGGTTGGCCCCCTCGGGAGCGAACAGGCAGTTCTGGAAGATGATTGTAGTCCAGGATGAGGAGAGGAAGAAGGAGCTTGTGCCGCTGTGCAACAATCAGAAGTTCATCGAAGACTGCTCCGCATTCATAGCGGGCATAGATGACCCGAGCCAGAAATGGTACAGAGTCGATATCGCGATAGCGATGGATCATCTGACCTTGGCGGCGTACTCCAAGGGACTGGGGACTTGTTGGATAGGTGCTTTTGATCGGGAGAAGCTCGCGGAGTACCTTGGCGTTCCGAAAGGCCAGGTAATCACCGTGTGCATGACCCTTGGCTACCCGGATGAGGCCCCCGAAACGAGGACAAGGAAGCCAGCCGATGAGCTGTTCTACTGGGAGCGATACGGGGTGAAACAATGAGACTGATTCACGAGAAGGACATCAAGGCGGTAATCGCTGAGGGCGACAGGGGACAGGTCCGGATCAAGGACGTGTCTTCGGAGGAGGGCTTCGTGTTTGGACTCAGGGAGACCGGCCCTGGCTGCCTGGTCCCGAAGAAACCGCACAAGCACGAGCTCAGACAGGTCATGTATGTGATGGAAGGGTCTGGCACCGTCAGCAACGGAAAGGATGCGACACCTTTCAAGACCGGGGATTTCATACTCTTCGAGGGCGACGAGGAGCACTACTTCGACAGTGACGGAAAGGACCTGAAGATGATCGAAGTGCGAGTGCCGTGAGCGGGACCAGCCGGAAATCGAAAGCTTCCATCGACGCGCCAATGCGACTGCAGTAGTTCAAACAGTCACTCAGTACGGCGGGAACTCTTGAGAGCCGCCGAGATTATTCCCTATCGACGATATCACCGCTCTAGCTAGGCGGAAAGTTATTAAAGGGGCAGTTCCCAAAATTAACTATAGTGAATATATGTTCAACAAACTCTCAGAGTATATCAGACAAGAATATGTCTGGGCCTCAGCTAGAATAGGACTAGGATTCATCATACTGTGGGCATTTCTCGACAAGACTTTCGGTCTGGGCTTTGCAACAGAGGCCAGCGGATCGTGGATAAACGGTGCGTCGCCTACGGTTGGCTACCTCAAGTTCGCGACGAGCGGCATCTTCGAAGGACTGTTCCAGAGCTTGGCAGGAAACGTCGTTGTGGACGTCCTCTTCATGCTCGCCCTGCTGCTGGTCGGTATCGCGCTGATACTGGGAATAGGAATGAAGATAGCGACGATCTCAGGCGGCCTGCTGATGATCCTCCTGTGGATGACCAACGTTCCACCCGCGAACAACCCGATTCTGGATGAGCACATCATCTACTTGATCCTCCTCATCGGTCTTATGAAAGTGAAGGCCGGACAGACGCTAGGACTCGGCAAGTGGTGGTCGAATATCTCTT
>JAJRAH010000126.1 GCA_028679985.1 Methanomassiliicoccales archaeon | reverse complement strand
GTCGTCATGACGATCTCGACCGCGGGCCTGTTGTATTTCGGGAGAATGCCCGTAGGGATGCCTCTCCCGTCATCCGCCACTGTCACGCTTCCATCGGCGTTGACCACGACCTCGATTCTGGTGCAGAACCCTGCCATAGCTTCGTCAATGCTGTTGTCGACGACCTCGTAAACCAGATGATGAAGACCTCGGCTGTCCGTGCTGCCGATATACATGCTCGGGCGTTTTCTGACAGCCTGGAGACCCTCTAAGACTTGTATTTTGTCCGCATCGTAACTCGCATCTTCCATGTGATCTATCCTCTCATTTGCACTATGTAGTGACTGTAATCATAGGGTCAACTCGAGTCCCAATCCATTAGATGGCTGAACCTGCCTCCCATCCTTCCTTCTGACGGTGTTTTCCTAATATCATCATACTATAAATAAACTTCGCGTACATCTGGCTATATAAAGTAGGTGCTCCTCGAAACACTCAGAAAAACCACGAAAAATACCAGAGAGAAGCCAATGCCTCGCAAGCATCGGAGCACGCGTCCGCGGAATCCTCCAATTATTCTCCTGGCAAGCATAAACCATAATAGGAGGAAGGCGATTAGACCAAGGATACCGATGATGAAACGGGCAAGACTGGGTCTTACAGACGAGATAAGAATGGTGGCCCAAGAAGAGGGGGTCGAAGCCGAGGTCGTTAGACGAAGGGTTGCCGATGGAAGGATTGTCATCCCATGGAACCCAGTGCATTCCCCCAAACCATGCGGGATCGGTGAAGGGCTCGCTACGAAGGTCAATGTGAACATAGGCACGTCGCGCGACATCGCTGACAAAGAGGTCGAACTGGAAAAAGCGAGGATGGCGGTAGAGTACGGCACCGACGCGATCATGGATCTCAGCACCGGAGGCGACATAGACACGATAAGAAGGTCGCTGATCAAGGAAGTGAAAGTCCCGATCGGGACCGTCCCGATCTACCAAACCGGACTAAGGGCGGCAAGGATGAGTGCAGTGGTAGACATGGACGAGGATGACATTTTCAGGGGGATAGTCCAGCACGCCAAGGATGGCGTTGATTTCATGACGGTCCACTGCGGCATTACGAAAGAAAGCGTCGACCACCTGAAGAAATCGACGAGGGTGACAGATGTCGTGTCGAGAGGCGGCTCCTTCCTCGTAGCTTGGATCCTTCACAACGGAAAGGAGAATCCCCTCTACGAGAACTTCGACTATCTTCTGGAACTAGCTAGCGAGTATGAGTTCACGCTCAGTCTAGGAGACGGCCTGAGGCCCGGATGCATCCACGATGCAACTGACGGCCCTCAGCTGCAGGAACTCATCATCTTGGGCGACCTTGTCAGAAGAGCGAGGGAGAAGGGAGTTCAGGTAATGGTCGAGGGCCCCGGACACGTTCCTTTGGACCAGATCGAGGCCAATGTCAGGATCGAGAAGACGGTGTGCGATGGCGCCCCGTTCTATGTCCTCGGGCCTCTCGTGACTGATATCGCACCGGGCTATGATCACATTGCCGGCGCGATCGGGGGGGCGCTCGCAGCCTATTACGGAGCGGACTTCCTTTGTTATGTGACCCCGGCGGAGCACCTCTCTCTGCCGGATGTTGAGGATGTGAGGGAGGGCCTGATCGCCAGCAAGCTTGCTGCCCATGCTGGGGACGTCGCAAGGGGGAGGGGAAGAGATCGGGACCTGAGGATGTCTCAGGCGAGGAAGGCCCTCGACTGGGAGGGCATGTACAGAGAGGCCCTGGACCCCGAGAAGGCCAGAAGATACAGATCCAGAGGCATCACAAAGGAGTCCGACGGCTGCTCCATGTGCGGAGACGTCTGCGCGATCAAGATCCTGAAGGAGTACCTGAAGAAGGACGGCACCTGCTGATCGGCAAGCGCCCCGAGCCAGTCATGAAAGGATGATGGAGCCACTGGAGGGTTTTGAACCCCCGACCTACGGTTTACGAAACCGTCGCTCTTTAGCGATCGCGGATTGCCGCTGAGCTACAGTGGCTTGGTGAACCACAACAAAACGTCCCCCGATTTAAATTTTCTCATGGGCCTATTGACGATTCCAAGTTCGCAGAAGCAACGAGAACGACACGACCTCGGGCCGATCTTTGACCCGGATGCTCCGAGGACACGCGTCTCGAATCTGAATGAGGGGTCATGGAGGATTGTGCAGTGCTCATGCAGACTCTCCGCAAGTTAGTTTGATGAGTCCCACGACGTCTTCAACCTAAGAAAGAGTCGGTATGATGAGCAACAAGAGATCGCAGGTCGTCTATTATTCGAGGACCGGCACGACCAAGAAGATCGCAAACGAGATTTTCAAGAAACTAGAGTGCGATGAGGAAGAGATTGTAGATATGAAAAGTCGAGCGGGTGCCATGAGGTACGTTGATGCTGGCAGAGATGTCAAGAAGCGGGTCCTAACGACGATACAGGAGCCCATTAGAGATCCGGCCGAATACGATCTTCTGATCATAGGGACACCGGTATGGGCCGGTTCGCTGTCAGTGCCTGTGAAGACGTACTGCACGCAGATGAGAGGCCGGGTCGGAAGAGTGGCGTTCTTCCTGACGCAGGATGGAGATGAGAGCAGTGCTTTCGACGAGATGAGGGCTATTCTCGGAAAGGACCCGATCTCATCGCTCGCATTGAATGGCAAGAAGGAAGTGGATACTGGCACCTATCCAGGGAAGCTCGACGCGTTCCTCGATAGGGTCTGACGCAGCTAGAATCGGAATAGAATCCAGTCGGTTCGATCATCAGCAAGACTCCTCTGCCTTCGAGAGCCGGGGCGCGATGCTCTCTCGTTGGACTGAGCCTAGAACATTCGATGGAGTTTGAGCTGAGCGGGTCTTCTTGCCTGGCAGACTCTTCTCCGCCTGTCCTTTATGATTCAGTATACTGATTGTGGGAATAGGGTGCGGCGATACCCCCTATCAGCGCTTACGCTGGTGGTGCGGCCACACTTCCCTAGGGAGATGCCAGACGGCACAAAGGATTTAAGATTTCACCGCGATTGTCTGACGGTAAACGTGCTAGTCGAGATGGGGATACCAGAAGGTCAGGTCGTCGAGAGACAGAACGGGTCGGATGACGCGCTGAAGAGAATCCTCGACGAGGTCAAGAGATTCTCATTCTCGGGATTCGTGAAGGTAGCCCTTGTCGAAAGGGGGAGCCGGTCCGAGGGACTGATACTTTTCGGGGACGGGGATCCGATCGTCTCTGTCTATGCTTATGGACGTTCTGGGGCAAAGAATGAAGTCGTGTACAAGGGAGGAAAGGCCGCCGAGTTCATGTGGCAGGACTCTGTGCGCCCAGACGCGATCGTAACCCTCCACGCGAAGGTCCAGCCGCAGGAGATCGCGCGCGTGTTCCAGGGTGCGGAGGTCAACCGCGTCGAGCTGCTTCCCCCTCCTTGGATTCCCTATCCAGTGCGGCCGATCGATAAGGAGGCTCTGAAGGGCGTGGAGGAGGGGATCGCGAACAAGATCGTGAAGTGGTCTAAGTCAGGCTATAACGTCCAGAGCATCCTTTCCTTGTATGAGAACAGCCCGAAGAAGGCGGCCAAGGCCGTCTCCTACTTCGAAGCGAACATCGAGAAGATCGAGGAAATGAAGGATACTCTCGGATTCCTGAAGGCGGAAGGATACGAAAGGGAGAAGGAGTCGCTGCTGAGGAAGATGTGCGACCCGGAAAGGGTATCGGACATACAATCGGAACTCGAGGCGCTCCGCAACAGAGTGGAGAGATCGGATACCGCTGTCATGGCGGAGAAGCAGATCCAAGACGATATGGAAAGAAAGAAACTTGACGAGCGCATAGACGGGGTCTACGATCTCATACTCCAGTATCACAAGATGAGTTCGCAAGGCGTTCCGAAACGGACGAAATGCCCCAACTGCGGCGGACCTCTCGACGCGACGGGAAATTGCCCGAGATGCATTGGAACCGCGGAGAAGACCGCGTACGGCCGCATCCTAAACCCGCGGCTCACCTTCGAGACATTCGTGACCGGACCCAACAACTCCTTCGCGGAGGCAGCCGCGCGGGCGACGGCGATGGCCCCCGGCAAGGCCTACAATCCCCTTTTCATATACAGCAGGTCGGGCCTGGGCAAGACCCACCTCCTCCAGGCAATAGGCAACTATGTCAGAGAACACAGCCCCAGGGTCAGACTGATCTATACGTCAACGGACGCTATCGAGGAGGAACTGATCGAGTCTCTGGCTTCAAAGAAGCTGGAGGAGTTCAGAACGACCTACCGCGAGGCTGATCTGCTCATCATCGACGATCTGCAGTTCCTTGCTGGCAAGGAGCAGATCCAGGAGGAGGTCTTCCATATCTTCAACGACCTGATGGACAAGGGCAAACAGATAGTACTCGCATGCGACCGCCTCCCGAAGGAGATCCCTTCGGTCGGAGACAGGTTGGCGACGAGGTTCGAGTCCGGCCTCATAGCGGATATCCAGCCGCCGGACCTACAGACTCGCCTAGCGATACTCGAAAGAAAGGCGAGAGAGGACAAGCTGTCCATTCCCAAGGACGTCCTTGGATTCGTTGCCGAGGTCTGCAGAGACAATGTCAGACAGCTCGAAGGCGGTCTGAACAGGGTCGTTGCATTCTCCTCGCTGATGCGCTCGGACATCACCGTCAAGCTGGCGAAGGAGATCCTGACGAAGGAGACGAAAGAAGTAAGAAGCACGAAGGTAAGGACGGATGTTCAGGACGGCCAGAGCTACCTCGTGGAAGAGGAGAAGCCCGAAATCTCCCACAGGATATTCGCCTCGAAGCTCAGAGAAGGCTACAAGGGAATGGCTATAACCCGGGGCCACCCAAGGGTTCTTAGAGAGAAGTTGGGGACGATGGAAGCGGTCGTGTTCTGGCTCACCGATCACGAATCGAAGACGGAGCGGACCGTCCTGCCGTCGTTGGAAAGAATCATGCTCATCATCGAGGAGTTCAGTCAGCCGGATAAGAAGAGCATCGTGCTACTGGACGACATCCAGTACCTAATAAGCAACACAACGTTCGAGGGGATAGTGCGATTCATAAGGAACGTCGTCGACGAGGTTTCCGAGCGGCCGGCGATATTCCTTGTCTCGGTGAACCAAGAGAGTCTCAAGACTCAGGAACGCTCGATCCTTGAGAGAGAGATGGAAGTGATCAGGCAACGGGAGTGAGAAGACAGCCTGAGGCGCTACAGATGCTTGACTTCGGTCTTGAACTCGATCAGGCGCTCCAGCGATTCCTCCTGATCCCCGCGCTTGAAGGCGACTCCCGCATCCTTCAGGATCTTCACCAGCGCAGAGACTTCTTTGCCCTCCGCCTTCGCATCCAGCAGCGCGCCCTTCGCCTTCTTCAGCTCCCCCTTGATCACGTCTGGCAAGGATGACGCGAGCTCCTCTCTTCCCTTCCGAGCCAGTATTCCCATCATGCTCCAGTCGCCGTGCTGCCCCGCATCCCTCGCCTCGTTCAGAAGCTTCCTTGCATCTCGCACGTCGATGTAGAACCTCTCGGAGTTCTGTATGAGCCTTTCGAGGGCGTCGCATATCTCGTTCGCCTCGACGTACTTGCCGGTTATCCTCTCCGCCTCGGTCCTTCCGATCTTTGCCTCGGCAAGCGCACCAGAAACGTCCCCGACCTCCTTCCTGGCCTTCACATTCGATACGGCCTGAGAAATGACTATAGGGTCCGATCCGGTCTTTTTGGCGATCTCCGCAAGCTTGTCAAGATAGTCCAAGTCCCGAACGATCCGCTCGTCGATGGCGACCTTCACACTCTCGAGGCATTCCTTCACAAACCTGACGGCCGAAACGACGTCGCGCTGCCTGCCGACTCTGACGGCCTTGTCGATGTATCGCCTCGCCTCCGAAGCGTCAATTCCATACTCGGAGGCAAGAGAGAGGAGGGGTTTGACCTCTTCGACCAGAAGAGGAAACTGCTTGCGAAGCTCAGCCTCTTCAGGAGTCTCGGCTGGAGCGGCCGGCAAAGGTTCCTCAGGAGAAGCCTGAGCCGCCACAGGTGGGGCAGCGGATTCGGAACCGGCAGAGGACGCCTCTCCGGCTTCAGAGGCGACTTCCACCTCGAAACCCGTGCCACACTTCGGGCATCTCGTGCTGTCGGCTGGCAGAGTGGTCCCGCACTCTGGGCACTCGAACTCCGAGATCTCTTCGATCACGAACTCGACGCCGCACTTGGGGCACTTCGAGACTTCGCCTACAATATGCGTCCCACATTCCGGGCAGTCGAATTCAAGCTCGCCGCTTGAGTTCTTGCCATCGTCAGAAGAGCGACCGCCGACCAACAGACCACCAGCTGCTGGGCCATTAATTGACTTCGAAATATATAGTTGTGGTTGTCAAGGTATATGGCGTGGGACATCAGTGATTGGCCAAAACCTTGCTCATGTGCAACGCGCCCTTCTCGGGCGACGGTGTCTCGCTTATCAACGTTACATTCCTCCTCAACGGACGCAACGTACTGGCCAAGAGCGAGAAATCCGGCTCCTTTGCTTGGAGGGGGAGGTGCCTTATCTCTCCAGCTCCGGTGTATTCGATGCAGCTGAAGTGACAGTGCAGATGTCCGTCGTACATAGATACAACTTCGTCCAAAGCATCTTGGAAATCATCAACTGATCTGAACCGGCCGCCATCCCTCGAGTGGAGATGACCGAAGTCGATGACTGGGACAGATCGATCAACCTCTTCCATAACTTGCTTGATCTCGTTCAGGGTGCCCCAAGTCGCCTTTCTGCCCATCGTCTCCAATCCTAACATGGGTCCGAGGCCCTCGTCCTCCATTATTCTGCCACACTTCTTGAGCCCCCTCGCCACTGCTTTCGTTGCGGTCTTCTTGCTCTTCCCCGAATATGATGCGGCATGAATGACGATGACCCATGCTCCC
>JAJRAH010000012.1 GCA_028679985.1 Methanomassiliicoccales archaeon | reverse complement strand
GGCGAGGGCATCCCGTACGGCCCGGCGATCATCCTGGTTCACGTCGCTTCTACTAAGATTCCGTTCACTTCGGAGGCCAAGGAGGCTATCGCCAACATCCCTGAGATGCAGGAAGAGATTGAGCTTGCACTGAAGGCTTGCGGAAGAATGCTGAAGACGCACCTCAACAAGAAAGAGACCAAAGGGAAGACGAAGGCAAAGTTCGAGATCGTTCAGGAGATACTGCCGCTGATAGCTCAGAAGTCCGCCAAGATCGTCGGGAAGGAAGTCCCGTCGCTCACCGGCACGATAACCAAGATCATGAATGTCGTCTGGATAGACGACTCGATACAGTACGAAGGGAAGAAGCACAAAGTCCGAATCACCGTCTACAATTACACCCCAAAATCCCAGAGCCTCAATCTGCACCTCGTGGTGCCGCCGGGTTCGCTGGACGAGAAGAGCGTCAAGCCCGTGCCGGCCGAGATCAAGGATTCCCAGAAGCTGACTTGGGAACTGAAGCGCCTGTCCTCGACCGCGAAGGCCGATATCTCGTTCAACCTCCAAAACCTCGAGGCGGATGCGTACGAGGAGAACGAGTTATATGCCAGCGGGATAAATCCGATACTCATCATCGGGGCCGATCCGCTGCCGGGAGACTGGGACGTCGAGGCATTGGCGGTTACTGAGGTCGAGGCTCCCGAAGCGATCGAGGAAGGCGAGGAAGAAGAAGTCGACTACGACGAGCAGGTGGAGGTGCTCAATGACGAGCAATGACCATAGCACCGAGGACAGACTCGGAAACAATGCTCTTACTGAGCTGTACGAGATCGCGAACTCGATATACGACCAGTTGTCCGCGGGAAAGGTCCCGAAGATGGTCATCCCCCTCAGGACCAAGAGCAACATCAAGTTCGATCCGAAACTGGCAGTGTGGAAGTACGGGAAGGCGGTGGGGGCCCGCTCAGCGAAGAAGACCAAGGGAGCTCAGATGCTCCTGAGG
This sequence comes from Methanomassiliicoccales archaeon, assembly GCA_028679985.1. Classification (GTDB taxonomy): domain Archaea; phylum Thermoplasmatota; class Thermoplasmata; order Methanomassiliicoccales; family JACIVX01; genus JAJRAG01. The sequence goes on along the minus strand of JAJRAH010000012.1, from coordinate 2,100 downwards.
ACGATGTTCGTCCTTGAGTTCATCGAGGACATGATCGCGCAGAACAAGTCCTCCACCTTGAGGGAGATGTACTACATATCGGAGGGCTGGGGGAAGGGAAAATTCAGCTCGCAGGACGAGTCGAACCTCCTGGCCGAGGATCTCGAGATAGTCACCATGTGCATGCGAGAGGATTTCAAACTCAGGCCTGAGGAGAACGGTGCGAGCGTCATCGGAGATCTCGTTCTGACAGAGACGGACAGGAAGGGGAAGGTGAAGAAGATCAACTGCCAGGACGACGTGGGAGACTCCGGATACGGCATTCCATACAACGTCGAGAAGGACAAGATCAAGCTCGTGGAATCGGACGCCAAGTTCGTCCTGGCAATCGAGACCGGCGGTATGTTCGACCGGTTGGTGGAGAATGGATTCACCGAGGGGGCAGGCGCACTCCTGGTACATCTGAAGGGTCAGCCGGCAAGGAGCACGAGGAGATTCATCAAGAGGCTCAACGAGGAGATGAACCTGCCCGTAGTCGCCTTCACTGACGGAGACCCGTGGTCATTCAGGATCTACGCCTCACTCGCATTCGGGGCGATCAAGACGGCCCACATCTCTGAATACCTCGCCACACCGACTGCAGAGTTCGTTGGCATAACCGCTTCGGATATCGTGAACTACGAGCTCCCGACTGATAAGCTCACGGATATGGACATCCGCGCATTGAACGCGGAACTCAAGGACCCGAGATTCAATGATGAATTCTGGAGAGGGGAGATTGAGACGATGCTCCAGCTCAACAAGAAGGCAGAACAGCAGGCACTTGCGAAGTATGGCCTCGACTACGTGACCGACAAGTATCTGCCGGAGAAGCTCACGGAACTCGGATTGATGAAGTAGCATCTCCGAGACTGGCACGCCACAGGACCGAAGAGGATCACTGCGTCTGTGCAGCGCGTTCTATGCGCTTCATGACGAAATCCCTGTCCAATGTCGACAGGAAATAACCGAGGCGGGGCCCCGAGCTTCTGTTGACGAATATCTGATACAAAGCTTGGAATCCCTTGCCGGCCCCGAGACCGCAAGACTTCGCGCACTCATACACTGCATCGTGAATCATGTCCCCTTCCCACGCGAGGTCTTGAAGGGAGGAGAGAAGGCACTTCATGAAGGATACCTCCTGCTCCGATAGCTTCACGTCCGGCATCTCCACAGCGATGCAGAACTTCACCTCGTCCGGGGCGAAATGGTCCAGCCAGTATCTGACGCAGTCGACCCTCTGCCTGAGCAAATCCATATCCTTGGCATCTATTATCTCCATGTGCTCGGTTCTCTTCAGCACCCCTATGACCCCATCAAAAGAGTCGGTGCACTGTACTACGCTGACGAGGTGTCTGTACGGGATCTGCACGGGCATGGTCCGCCTTGGACCGCTCGGCTGGGCTAGGGCATAGGCGCGAAGCAGGTCCTCCTCTTTCTCTCCCGCGCCGCCCGCGTAATAGAGTTTCTCGACTCGATCATACTCGTCAACGATGTCCAGGATTCCAAGTCCAGGATCGTAATCGATGTGGCGGTCCGGATTGTAGCGTAGCACTTCATAGTTCAGGACGGGGGCGGGAGTGATCTTGAGAGCATCCACTCCTGTCACGACCGATCCAGAGGACTTGTGCATCTGGCCTTTTCCCTTGAGCTGAATGAACTCGTAAGGGATCGGGTACGGCGGCTCGATGCCGAATATCTCCTTGGCGAACCTCACGCCGGTGTCGTACGAGCCGCCAGCAGCGGCGTGATCCTTGCCGAAAGGCTCACACGTCACTCCGAGAATCTTCCACTTTGCAGCCCACTCGATACGCCAGGGGAGCTTTCCATCATCCTTGCGGACGTCTGCCTTTCCTTCGTGTCCACAGGCGCATTTGTATGAGACAAAGGGGAATTCATAGCCCTTCACCACGGCATCAGTGAATCGACCACAGACTGGGCAACGCGGACTGTAAGGGAAGAAGTCAACTGGCACTTCCCTTCCCGTCACCTCCCTGAGTATGTTGGCGACCTTCTCCTTCTCCTTGATGACGTTGTCGATAGCTCCCGCAAGCTTCCCGGTCGAATACAGTTCATGGGTCC
>JAJRAH010000125.1 GCA_028679985.1 Methanomassiliicoccales archaeon | reverse complement strand
GCGCTGGCGAAGATAGCTGTGTCCGACGTGATGGCCCTTTGTTCGATCGATTTGATATCTTCCCGATGTCATTTCTGATCCAGCCTGGGCACTGGTCCTGAAGCGATTCCAATACGACATCTTTCTGTGGCCTCGTTCTTCGACTGCTTCGTGGAAGGGGCACTCTTGCGTACCCTGGGGACGGAGAACTGATCCGGGAGCCTCGATGATTGCACCGGTCGCTCATAGGTCAATATGGACTGAAGACTGAATAGTCTAATATAAGTGAATCAAATTCGAGTCGTGTGAAGGTTCGCGTTGAGGCTTATGGTTGCACGATGAACCAGGGGGAGGGGAGTGTCCTTGAGAAGAAGCTGGAATCTCTGGGTCACGAAGTAGTACAGTCTGCAGAAGACGCGGATCTGGTCGTTCTGAACACTTGCACCGTCATTCTTCCGACCGAAAAGAAGATGGTGAAGCGCATGAAGGAGATCTCGAAGCAGGGCAAGCATCTCATCGTTTCGGGGTGCATGGCGGCGGTCCAGCCAGACCAGATAAAGGACGCTGTCCCAGATGCGCTGATCATCCCTCCGTTCGAGTACGATTCGTTCTCGCCGCTGGTCACAGATCACTTCGGTGTGGGGACTTTCACGCGTATGCTTGAGCCGGATAATGTTACCGCGATCGTCCCGATCGCCCAAGGTTGCCTCGGTTCTTGCACCTATTGCATCACCAGAATGGCTCGCGGGAAACTCCGGAGTTACAGCATGGAGAGCGTCATCGACAGTTGCAGGAAGAGCATAGATCAGGGGGCTAAGGAACTGCTGATCACTGCCCAGGACACCGCCTGCTACGGTCTCGATCGAGGTCACAATCTCGGCGAACTCGTCGCTGCCGTCTCTGGTATATCTGGAAGATTCAGAATGCGGATCGGAATGATGAACCCCGACAGCCTTCATAGAATCATCGAGACACTTGTTCCCGCATGGGAGAGCGACAAGGTCTACAAGTTCCTTCACTTGCCTGTCCAGAGCGGCAGCAACAGGATCATCAAGGCGATGGGCAGGCACTACACCGTCGACGATTTCAAGTTGCATGTCGAGATGTTCAGGAATCGGTTCCGGAATCTCACCCTTTCCACAGACGTGATAACTGGTTTTCCAGGGGAGACTGACAAGGACCACAAAGCGACGACGGATTTGATCAAAGAGGTCAGACCGAACATCGTCAACGTCACGAGATACTCTCCAAGACCTGGGACCGTTGCTGCGGACGCAAAGAACCAGGTGCCTGGCTGGGTGTCGAAGGAGCGCTCCAGGGAATTGACCCAGACTCGCTTCAAGATCGGAAAGAGCCTCAACATCGGCAAGGAAGGGGACGTTGAGGAGGTCCTCGTCACCGAGAGGGGCAAGAACGACACTTACATCGGAAGGACGATATCGTACACGCCAGTCGTGATCGAGGAAGGCGTCAGACTCGGCGACTTCGTCGATGTGGAGATCGTCAGAAGCGCGTCAACGTACGTCTTCGGGCGTCTCGCCTGATCCCCCCTTATTTTCTCACGTCAGATGGATTGAACTGACAGTTAAATACACGGAATTGCATCGCAGACTCGCAGCCCCGTAGTGTAGTGGTCAATCATGCCGGCCTTTGGAGCCGGCGACGGCAGTTCGAATCTGCCCGGGGCTACTTCTTCACTTCAACGGCCTGCAGCAGCTCGATCGGTATGCCATCCGGATCTGCGAAGACGGCCCTCTTGAGCCCCTTCTTCAAGTCCAGCCTCATAGTCCCGCTGACGGTCTCGAGGTGGTCCTCGTTGAGTATATGGAAGTCTTGTATGACCGGGACCTTCATCTTCTTCATCCTCTCGACTTCCTTCTCGATGTTCTTAACGGCGAAACAAAGGTGCTTGACTCCTGCTGCCGACGGATCGTCAGGTCTGGCCTTCTTAGGCTTATCGACGGCAAGCAGTTCCAGCATGCCGCCTTCGGTCTTGACAAATGCGATCTCCTTTATGCCAGGGATCTTCACCTTCCACCTCAAGACCTCTTTCATTCCCAGCGCCTTCGTATAGAATTCCACCGATCTGTCGAGGTCCGTAACGTTGACCGCTATGTGATCGACACTCTCTATCAACTGAAACCCTCCCCTATCACTCGAAGATAAGATTGCTGAACGAAGAATGGCAATTCACGCTATTAACTGCTCCGGTCACCATTTCGGTCGTCTCTGGAATCGATATGATCTGAGAGTCGATAGCACAACGGAATCGTCAAAGGAAAGGATGTGTCACGATCATATCGAGTGAGCCTTTTTTCTACATGCACGGCAATTAGCATCCGTGCCTTTGGAATGCATCATCCAGCTCGAGTATGGAAGCGAAAAACAGGCAGAGACGGTCAGAAAGGCGATCGAGATGGACAACGACGAATACGCGATCGCCGAGAGGAATGGTAGGTCCGTTGTCATAAGGTCCTCTTCCGAGTCAGTTCCGTCGATGCTCCACACACTCGAAGATCTCCTGGCCTGCGTCAGAATCGCGGAGGAGACACTCAGCATTACGGACAGTAAGTCAGGTCGCGACTCCCTCTCTGACCTTGACCGCTAGTCCTTTCTTGAAGGCGAGCATCTCCGTTCGAGTGAGCATCGCCCTGCCGATCGCCACAATCGTATCGGATTCGTCGACCACGATGACCTCGTCGAACGGCACTATTTCGTCGTCGCAGTCCAGAACGAATCCGCAGAAGACGTTCTTCCCCTGTCTGTTGAACTCGGCGCTGTCCTTGTTCACGATGACGCGCAGCTTCGGAGAAGTGAATCCGTTTCGCAGCCTTCTCGCACCCTCGGGGCGAAGAGTGAAGAACCCGTCGTCCGCCCTCATCGATAGGACATGTGCTCCATCCACCAGAACGTTGCGGATCCTCAGGGTCGTCTTCGATTTGACAAGCTTCACTTCTCCGTCGAAAAGAATCGAACTCGCTCCCTCTCCGAACTGGTAATCAGCCACGGCCCTGATCCTCGACATATCGATGTCGAACTTCGAAGTTCCTCGCGCGATCGATCTGATCGTCTTCAGCGTTTCCTCCCCTTCCCAGATGACGCACATGCCGTAGGTCTGGTCATGCGACATCCTTTCCATCAGCTTCCTCATCTTCAGATCCGTGTCTGCGTCTTTGATATCAGGGAATAGGGACTGTGCGATCGGATAGATCTCGTCCAGCTCTATCGGGACGGGACCGAACGGCGACATCACCACGAAGTGTGCGTCGCTCACCGAGGATACGGCCCTCATCTCGGACGAATACGTCGACGCGTACGGCCTCCGCCCATCCTCGAATCCGACAAGTATGTCCATCTGGGGCTGCTTGTATCGTTCGAAGAATCTTTTCTCGTATCGGTATGCCGACGGACGGTCCAGTGATTCCTTGCCGGTGTAGAAGAACGGACTGTCCCGGCTGAGCGGCTCGTACTTCTCGAGGAAGACTTTGTGCTCCGCCAGCCTTCTCAAGCCGCTCAGAAGCGCGGGATGCGACCTGCATCTCTGCTCCGCCAACTCCCAGATGCTGCCTTCCGCGATTGCCCGCTTCACCCTTTCGATCTCGATCTTCATCTCGTGCAGATTGTGCCGTGCGATCAGTCGGCATCTCTCTTCCTGGTTCATTCCGCTCATCGATTCCATCGATTGACCTCTGCAGGCGGGACAGTCGCAGCTGATCCTCTTCATGTCTTCGAGGTGCATCGTTCCTTCCACGAACATGAACCTTCCATCCCGGGCGTATTTCGCATACGAGGCGGAATCGAACATATCGCACCCGAGCAGGACCGCGAGGGCGAATATCATTGGATGGCCGGCGCCAAACAGGTGGACCGGTCTCGATGGAATCAGTCCCTTCTTCGAGGCGACGATCACGTCCACAAGGTCCGCGAACCTGTACGTTTCCATCAACGGCACGACCCCGCCTATCGGATGGATGTCGACGTTCAGCTTCGAGAGTCTCCTCGCGCAGTCTTCCCTGAGATCCTCGAACAGGGACCCTTGCACGACGCCTCCGAGCATCATCCTGCCTTTGAGATCGACCGCCTCTCTCGTACGCTCCACCGTGACTTCGACGGCTTCCGAAGTCCTTTCCCTTCCCCATGAGGGCTCAGTGAAGATGTCGAGGACCGTCCCAATATCGGAACCGATGTCCCTTTGGAATTCGACTATCTCTCTGTTGCCTACGTCGACCTCTCCATGCACGTAGGACTGGAATGTGCCACTGTCCGTCATTATGATGCCGGGAAAGTCCAGGAGCTCGTGTACGCCGGAACTGAGGGCCTTCTCTTTCAATTCTCGATTGTTCCTGATTATGTACGAGTTCGTGATGAGTGCCTTGAACCCGAAATCCTCGTAGAGCTCCCTCGGCGAGACCGTGCTGATCCTGGGATTCACGACCGGGAGAAGGCAAGGAGTCTCCAACATCCCGCCTGGCGTCTCCAGGCTGCATATCCTCGCCAAGCCGTCCCGCTTGAGGAGCTCGAGCATATCCAGTAGAACTGCGACGAAGCTATTAAGTCTTTCAGAGAGTGTTATCTCACGGAATCCAGATGATGGAGATGGAGCACAAGATGGTCATCGCCGTGAGGAGCGACCTCAAGCTCACCGCCGGGAAGATGGCCGCTCAGGTGGCACATGCGGCAGTGAATTGCGCCCTCGCCGCGGAGAAGAAGAAGCCGGAATGGTTCAAGAACTGGCACAACGAGGGGGCGAAGAAGGTCGTCGTGAAAGTCGCCAGCCTCGAAGAGCTTTTCGCCCTCAAGGTCTCCGCGGAGGATGCAGGCCTGATCACCTCGCTCATCGTTGATGCCGGCCATACCGAGCTTCCCCCGAACACCACGACCTGCCTCGGCATCGGACCGGCTCCGGAGGAATTGCTGGATCGGG
>JAJRAH010000124.1 GCA_028679985.1 Methanomassiliicoccales archaeon | reverse complement strand
TCGTCGAGCAGTAGAAGCTTCGCGCCTGTCGATAGAGCTCTTGCGAGAGAGGCTTTCTGTTGTTCCCCGCCGCATAGTTCCGATGGGAACATCTTCATCTTGTCAAGCAACCTCACAAGCTCAAGGTTCTTGCGAGATATCTTCTCCCATTCGATCTTGCCGACGCTCCTCACTCTCGGACCGTATGAGACGTTCCCGAGGACATCGAGATGCGGGAAAAGAGCGATGTTCTGGAACACGTAGCCTATGTCGCGTTCCTCAGTCGGTACGTCTGCCATGCTCTTGCCGTCAATATAGACCTCACCTTCGGTTTGCTCTAGAATGCCCGCGATAATCCTTACCAGAGTGGTCTTGCCACAACCAGAAGGACCGAGAATCGTGACGTACTCCCCGTCCTCGATCCTGAGATTGACTTCATCGGCGGCAACAACACTCCCCCACCGCATCGTGACGTCCTTCATGACCACTACTGGCATCTACTCCACCCTCAACTCATCATCCAGACTCTTGTCTTTCAACGTGAACACTGTCGCCTTGTCGGGTGTCCACCTGATCGATACCTTATCCCCGACCGCAAATTCCCCTTTCTTCACTGCTGGCATCCTCGACGAGAATCGACCGAGACCCGAGACCATGACGTCAATGAAGAGGTTGCGCCCCTCGAACAGGATACGCTCCACGATCCCTTGGAGGTAGCCTTCCCGTTCCTTTGCAATCTCGGTGTTGCCGACCTTGACTCCCACCACTACCTTTTCTCCTGGACTCACAGCGGTCTCCCGTGCGAACACCTTCCGCCCCTGCTCGTCCCTGACCTCGATGCTGCCATCCACGCGGGACACCGAACCCTGAAAGAAGTTCGATTGCCCCACGAAGTTCGCGACGAAGGGAGAAACCGGACGATCGAACACCTCCTTTGGAGTGTCCATCTGTAGGACCCTGCCGTTCCTGACTACGGCAATCCTGTCTGCCATCACCAGCGCCTCATCCTGGTCATGCGTGACGTGGATAGTTGTGATCCTGAGCGATTTCGCGAGGGATCTCAGATCGTGACGGAGGCTGATTCTCAATCTAGCGTCCAAAGCCCGCAGCGGCTCGTCGAGAAGGAGAACCTTCGCTCCCGACGCCAAAGCCCTCGCCAAAGCGGTTCTCTGTTGCATCCCTCCGCTGAGTTCCCTGGGGTATGCATCGGACCGGCGGGTGAGACGCACTAAGTCCAACATGTTGGCAAGGGTCTTGACCCTCGCCTCTTCCGGCCAGTTCCGAATATTCGGCCCGAACAATATGTTCTCCGCGACCGTCATCTGGGGAAAGAGAGAGTAGGTCTGGGATAGAAGAACCGCTTTGCGATCCTCCGGTTCCACAGAAGTGACGTCCTTGCCGTCGAACAACACCTTGCCGGAGTCGGGCTCCGTGAGACCGGCCATAATCCTCAGCGCTGTGGTCTTTCCCGCGCCCGTCGGCCCTAGAAGACAAACGTACTCGCCGTCCCTGACCGAGAAATCAAGACCATCCGCGGCCTTGATGCCATCGTAGCGCTTGTGGACGTCTTCGAGCCGTATGTCCGGCATCTAGATCGCCCCCCGCTTCTTCTTCGTGACGTATCTCAGAAGCAGCATTGCCGCGTACGACACGATTATGAGAATGATGCAGGCCAAACCGGCCAAGTAGTATTGACCGGAATTGACAAGATCGACTATATAGACAGGCGCGGTCACGACATCGCTGACGACGGCTTGCGTCGCGCCAGTCTCTCCCAGTGATCTGGTGAAAGCCATGATCGCGCCCGCGAGTATCGAGCTCTTGATCATCGGGTACAGGACGCGCCTGAATCCCTGGACCGGTTTCGCCCCCAGGGTCCTGGCGGTCTCCTCATAGGACGGATCGATCTCCTCAACCGCACCGGCGACGTTCCTAACCACCAACGGATAAGTGAAAGCCACGTGGGCCATGATGATCAGCAGCATTGGGACTGATGGAATGAGTGACTGATCGGTCCAGAATTGACCAAGAGAGAAGCCGAGCGCTGCGGTCGGTACTATCAGGGGGACGTTGACCAGGACGTCCAATGCATGACTGACCTTTCTGGATCCGCTTCTCGCGATGTACATTGCCAACGGTATGCCGAGACCGAGGTCTATCGCCGTCACGACGGCCGCGATCAGGAAAGAGTAACCCAGGCTCCCGGCGAACGGACCCCAATCACCCACCGATGGAGAAGAGGTCAGAACGAAAGTGAATATGAAAAAGGAAGGGATGAGGACAAAGACAGCGAGGAAGAATATCGCGGAACCGTCCTTGAGCTTAGGGACCAATCCCCTACTGAGAATCTTCTCAGGGGTCGGCCATACCTTGCCCATGGGCAATCTCACCTTCATCACGACCACCTTGAGGACTATCAGGAGCACAAGCGCAACAATGATCAGAAGGATGCTCACAAATGCCAACTGTGGCACGAGCTCCGGATTCGTAGCCGAAAGCTTCTTCCAAGTTCCAATGAGGGTCGGACCGGTATTGAAGCCGGCAGAGTTTGCCATCGTGGCCAAAGCGATCATCGTTCCGCCGGTCTCGCTCAGGCTCCTCGAGAAGCAGAGTATTATTCCGGTTATGAGCCCGGCTCTGAATAGGGGGAGAGTGATCGTCCTGACAGCGGTCAGCTTGCTCGCGCCTAGAGTCTGCCCAGCGATCTCGTAGGTCTCGTCTATCTGCTCGAGTATGGCCGATAGGGATCGGACCATGTATGGGTAAGAGAACACGATGTGCAGTAGTATTATCAGCAACATCGGTGATGTGATGGCTCCGAAGGCGAACGGCGGCGCATTCATCGCAGGTGGCGTCGTCGCCCAGAATATCGCACTCGAGAATCCGAGCGCAGCAGTCGGCACGGCGAGGGGCATGTCGATAAGAGTATCCACGAAGTTCTTGCCCCTGAACTTCTTGCGGACAAGCATCCAAGCCATCGGCAAACCGACGGCGAAGTCGATGACGGTCACGATCGCCGCGATCTCGAACGAAGCGGCTATGGAGCCCATGATCAAGTCCATCGTGTCTTTGTTGTCGAGGACCCCGCTCTCGATCGCGCTCCATTCTGTGTACGCGTAGGTGAGGATGTAGACGGTCGGAAGAATGACGAAGATCAAGAAGAAGGCGATGATGAAAACGTGCCATCCCTTGCGGAAATTCCTTCCGCTAATGAAGTCAATCACAGAATCGATTCGCTTCATCGGAGGCCCCAACCGCCTTCAGTGTCCCCCAAATCGATGATAGAATAAATACCTATGCAGCGGGCAATGGCCACAGTGTCCGGAAGAGGATCAGTGCAAAGCCAAAATCGAGTCTGTCGCGGTCTCACTAGAGGCAATCGTAACACCCGGTCCGACAATCGATCCTTTCACCCTTGAACCCTGCTCGAGAATGACCCCTTCCATCAATATACTGTCTGAAACCTCCGATTCTTCCTTGATCACAACCCCCTTGTGCGCGGAAACGTAAGGACCGATCCTTCCGCTCAGACACTTGACCCCATCCAGATAGTTTGGGCCAATTACCCTGGAGGCCCCGACCAGCTCGGTATTCGACATCAAGTGTCTGCCTCCATCCATCAGGACACGCTGTGCTCTCAGAAAATTCTCCCGTGTGCCGCAATCAACCCAGTATCCTCCGAAACGATGACCATATAGACCTCTGGTCAGAATTTGGGGAAACACCTCGCGCTCCAGAGAGACGTTTCCCGGCCCTATCCAATCAAGGATGTCTGGCTCGAAGACGTAGGCACCCGCATTCACAAGATTCGACAGCGCCAGGTCCTTCGGAGGTTTCTCCTGGAATTTCACAATCCTGCCGTTCTCCCCCAACGCGACAGCACCGAAGGCGCTCGGATCCTCGACATGCCAAAGTGCGACAGTCCCGATTCCGCCCGAGGAATTGTGGAAGCACACCATCGCATCGAGATCGATCGAGGAGACGACGTCTCCGTTGAAGGCAACGAACGTTTCGTCGAGATACCTTCCGACGTTTTTCAGAGCCCCTCCTGTTCCTAGCGGCTCCAACTCCTCCACCATGATAATCTCCCTCGGGAGATCGAGCCCTCTGAAATAGGATTCCAGTGCGTCCCTCATGTAGTTGACAGCGATGAGAACTGTATCTATGCTTGGAGGCATCGAATCAACGATATGAGATATCAGCGGCTTCCCGCAGAGGGGTACAAGAGCCTTCGGAATGGTGTAGGTCAAAGGCCTCAGCCTTGTGCCCAATCCCCCGGCGAGAATCACTGCCTTCATCGGGCCTCCCAATAGAGTGGCGCATCAAAATGATTTCGGATTAGTGTCGAAGTAGGATCTCCGAAGCTTGATGTGCACGTCTTCAGAGGGGGGATATGCTTACGACGTTGTTTCCCCTGAGGATGACCGTGCCCAACCGTCTCGTCTGGTCGGAAGTGCGTTCCTCGGTATCCTCCAGAACCATGTTCATGTAATCGTCGTAACCAGTTAGCTTCCCCTCAAGAATCCTGTTGTCCTTCAGAAGCAACGAGATTTTTCGGTTCATAGATTTCTCGAGCAACGCTAGCGGCATAACCATGCAATCACTTGTCCAGTCATCGTGGGAAGACCATTTAAATCTTTCCGTGAAACCAGCACGTCTTCGCGATACCGTGCGGAAGGAGTAACACCGAAAAGCCCTTCTCCTGAATCTTGCGCGCTCAACTCTTGAGCTGGCTCTCCATCCATCTCTTGATATCTTCCCTCGTCGACCCCTCTATCCCGAAATACTCGGCGAACCGCTGCGTGGTCGTGAGTTGGAGCGTCTGTCCTCTCTTCTTAGCCTTCACCAGGCCCATCGATCTGAGTTTCTCAACGTCCTTGTAGACCTCGCTGCCAAGGACTTTTGCTAACGCACTCTGCAACACCGGCTGATGGTACGCAATCATCGCGGCGATCTTCAGCACATCATCGGGAACTTCTTTCTCGGTAAACGGTCTCGCGCATTCGGTGAACTCCTTGCGAAGCTGCATGGAGTATTTCGGCCCTATCTTCACGATCTCGATCGCCGAGCTTCTGTCCCGGTACTCCTTCGCGAGCTTCTTCACAGCTCCCCGAATCTCAGATTCAGTGAGCTGGGTCGTGCCCGCTATCTCAGATATCTTGAGCGGCTTCGAGGAAAAGAGAACGGATTCGACAACCCTGACCGGATCCAATTCAAATCACCATTTTCCCGCTTGCTGGCTCGGCTCCGACGACCTCAGCCTGCGGGACCGCGGTGTCTTCCAGCGTTCCGATGTCCCAGGGCACCTTGACCTCAAGGAGAATCTGCCCAAACGGAAAATCATCCTGCCAGACGGAGATCTTGCCCATCTTCGCAAGGAAAAGCAGAGAGACAAAGACCATGACCCTGTCCTCCTTGTTGCAGTTGTATATGTCCTCTATCCTTACCGCACCGGGACCGCAACGCCGTATCCTCATCCAGACGTCCTCGACGTCTTTCTCGAGGTCCTCAGCATGCGCCTTCTCGTCGAAGACCCCTTTGGCGTTCTTCATCGCTTCCCTAAGCAACTGTCTCTGGACGTTCGCCTCCGCCTCCTTTCTAGCGTCATCGAACGCGTCGAGAAGCTCGACAAGAGAGACTGGCCTAGAACCTCTGTGCCTGACGACCTCCGTCAGCTCGATGCTTTCAGGCAGATCGCAGAAGTCGCTCGACCCCGTCGGCTCCTCCATGAACAGATCGATGCTGTCGAAGTCCCAATCGCTGCAGAAGAGTCCTTCGCCCTCCAGCCGCTCGTGCGTTACGAGGATCTTCTCGCTCTGCAGTCGGAGAATCGCCCACGCCATGTACATGAGCTTCCCCGCTATGATGAAGTTCACTTCTTCCTCCTTCATCTTCCGCGTGTACAATCTCGTGAACTCTATGAGATCGACATCCCAAGGATCGAAGTTGTTCGACAAAACGAGTTCGAATACCAGTTGTATAGATTGGTCAAGCGGATTGAGGGATGCCAGCGGGACGCCATCCTTCGACTGGTGCAAGATGTCAAGATAACGGTCTATCTTCTCCGCCCTCTCGCCTTCATCGATGATAGCTTTGTGGAAGAGGAGATGATCCAGTACGGGCTCCACAGATGCGCACTCGATCATGAAGCGCCCTCCGCAGCCTTCTCACCCGTCACCTTGAGCTCTTCCTGGTAATCGTTGATCTCTCCGATGTTCGGTTTCATGATCACACTGCTCACCCCACCTTCCTGCTTCGTCACGCCGATGATATGATCGGCCTTGTTCAGCGTCACTTTTCTCAGGGATATCTGGACGAATTGAGCCGTGTTCGAGGCTCTCTGAACTCTGTGTGCCACCATGTCTGCGTTGATCGCGTCGAGGAACATGTCCACCTCATCAAGCAGGTAGAACGGAGACGGCTGGTCCTCCTGTATCGCGAACACGAATGCCAAGGCGGTCAAGCTCTTCTCGCCCCCGCTCAACGCCTCAAGCCTCAGGACCTTGCCGTTCTTTGGCTTCGCTTTGATCTGAAGGCCGCCTTCGAACGGAGATTCCATGTTCTCGAGAACAAGCTCGGCCTCTCCCCCACCGGACAACTCAGCATATGTCCGCTTGAAATTATCATTGACCGCGTCGTAGACCTTGAACAGACCGACTTTCTTCTTCTCATTGAGTTCGCCCATCAGCTTGAGAAGATCCTTCTTCTGGGCTTCCAGCCTTTGGGTCTCGTTCTTCAATTCATCGTAACGTGATTTCTTCTGCCCGTAGTCATCGATCGCCTTCAAGTTGACCGCGCCCATCGAGGCGAGGGTCGACTCGCAGGAACTGATCGAGTCCTTCAGCGCCTCAAGGGAGGGCAGTGGCGGGACGATCTCGATGCTGTACTGCTTGATCTCCGTCTCCAGTTCCTTGAGCTTCTCCTCTGCCACAGATAGTTTCGTCGTGAGGCCGACGGAGATGTCGGATGCGGTCTCAATCTTCGATTGGACCTTGTCTTTCTCTCCCTCCAAAGTGACCTTGTTCTTGAACAGCGAATCCCTCTTCTCCCTGAGCTCGTTGATCTCCTTTCCCATCGACTCCTCGATCTTCATAAGACCAGAGAGCTCGACCTTCAGCTTGGATTCTCTCGCGATGGCGTCCTTTGCCTCCTTCTTGAGCTTGCCAATCTTGTCTCGAGCGTCCTTCTCGACGGCGTCGACGTCCGAGAGCCTCTCCTTTGCAAGATCGAGCTGGCTCTGCGTCGTCTCTCTTTCCGCCTTGAGCTCGGAGACGGCACTGCTCAGCTCGACGATCTCCGACTGGAGCGACTTAAGCTTCTGCGAAAGGTCGTGCGGAGCAAGCTCCGACATCGTCCTCCTGTCCAGTTCCCTCTGCTCCTTCATCTTCTCGATTTCTCGGGAGAGTGCGTCGATGGTCTGTGTCAGCGAGACCAGGCACTCCTCGACCTTCTTGAGCTCTTCACCTTTCGTCTTCAGCTCCTCCAAGGTCTTCGCGAGTCTGGTCTTGACCTCTTGCTTCCTCGATTCCAGCGCTCCGAGCCTTACGTCCTTCGTGCTCTCGGTGCCACTCAGTTCCCTTATCCTGTTCTCAAGAGCCGTCAGCTCAGCTCTGATCGACCTCAGCTGCTCCGATACCTTCTCAGACTCCTCTGTCGCTCTGCGGAGCTGTTCGGCGAGCTCTTCGAGCTTGCCTTTCGCCGCGTTGCCGAACTTGAGCGCACTGCCCTCGACGGTTCCGCCAACCATTGCCCCCGAGGCCTCGAGAAGCTCGCCCCCAATGGTGACGAGTCTGACGCCGCCCATGAGCTTTCGTGCATGATCGAGCGTCTCGACGACGACGGTGTCTCCGAAGACGTACCAGAACGCCGCCCTGAACTTCTGATCGAACCTCACAAGATCGATTGCGTAGCCGACCGCCTGCTTCTCAGCGAGTATGGCCTTGCCTCTTGGCTTCCCGTCGAGCATCTTGTTGAGCGGAAGGAAAGTCGCCCGTCCCAGGCCGTTGCTCTTGAGGAACTGGATCGCAGTGGCCGCCACTTCATCGTCATCCACCACGATCGACTGCATTCTGCTTCCGGCCGCGACATTCAATGCAACCTCGTACTTCTGTTCTACCTCGGCAAGTTCGGCGATCGTTCCGTGGATTCCCTTTATCGCCCGCTTGTCCCGGGCTTCGAGTATTGCCCTGACTGCCCTCGTGTATCCTTTGGCAACACTCTCCGCGGCCTCTTGCTCCGCCTTCAGGCTGTTGTATTCCCTCGTCAGGCGCTTTATCGCATCCTCCAGTTCTTCTGCCTGGTGACCCAACTTTCCTTCCAAGTTCTTCTT
>JAJRAH010000123.1 GCA_028679985.1 Methanomassiliicoccales archaeon | reverse complement strand
TGACTGGCACATCGACCGAGAGTTCGACGCAATGTGAGGATTCTCCATGAACTTGGGATTGGGAATAGACACGGGCGGAACATACACCGACTCGGTGATAATCGATCTCGACAGCGGGAGAATACTCAGCAAGTCGAAAGCGCTCACGACAAGAAGCGACCTAACGATCGGCATAGCCGACTCTTTGGACCACCTTGACAGGTCTCTCTTCTACGAGATCAGGCTCGTTTCCGTCTCCTCGACCCTCGCTACGAACTCCGTCGTGGAAGGCAAGGGATGCCGAGTCGGCCTGATAGTCGTGGGACGGGCGTTCGACAGATCGATTCCAGTTGAAGAGGTGATAGAGATAGAAGGTGGTCACGATCTTGAGGGGGAGCCTAACGGGGAGCTTGACCTGGAGGCTGCTAGGGGATTCGTCCTGAGAGTCAGGGATAGGGTGGACGCCTTCGCGATCTCGAGCTACTTGAGCGTACGGAACCCTGGGCACGAGATCTCTCTCAAGCAGACGATGTCTTCTTTGACATCCAATCCGATTGTCTGCGGTCACGAACTCTCGTCGAGCCTGGGGTTCAACGAACGAACTGTCACCGCGGTCCTCAACGCCAAGCTGATCCCGATAATCTCAGATTTAATAGTCTCCGTGAAGAAGGTGCTCAAGGAACGCAGAGTCGAGGCGCCTCTCATGATCGTCAAAGGGGACGGGTCTCTCATGGGCGAGATCGTCTCGAAAGAGCGCCCGGTCGAGACAATACTCTCGGGACCCGCCGCAAGCTTGACTGGTGCCATGTTTCTGACCGGTGAGCAGGAGGCGGTCGTCATAGACGTCGGCGGCACCACGACGGACATCGGGATACTTCGGAAGGGGAAGCCCAGATTGGATTCGGAAGGGGCACTGATAGGCGGTTGGCGTACGAGAGTCAAAGCGGCGGACATATCGACCTCGGGAATCGGAGGCGATAGCCGAGTCATCGTGCACGACGGTAGGATCCATCTGGCTCCGCTTAGAGTTGTTCCTTTGTGCATCGCAGGTGAGCTGTACCCTGAAATATCGGAAAAGCTCGAAGAGGTGATGTCATTGCCGCCGACTCCTCAATCACCGCACCTCGACGTCTCGAGAGTCGACCAGGCCATAGATTTCTTCGTTTTCAGCAAGGAAATCCAAGGATACTCTCTCAGCGAACAGGAAGCCAGGCTGGTCGAGTTGGTCAAATCCGGGCCCATGTCGATGCGGGAGATAGGCAAGACAATCCGCGACCGCATGCTATACGTCAGTGCCAGGAGGTTGGAGGAAATGGGTATCATCCAGAGAATAGGCCTGACACCCACCGATGTCCTCCACGCTGAAGGCTCCTACGTCGAGTACGATCCGGAGCCCTCGAGGATCGGCGTTGAAATCGAAGCGAGACTCCTCGGGATGAGTCCCGAGGAATTCTGCTGCGCTGTCAAGAACGCTGTGATCGATAAGATCGCGACGGAACTCGTCAAGAAGCTCGTCTACGAGGAGACCGGGGAGACGACCTACTGTAGGGTGGCTGCGGACTTCCTAGATAAGACTGCAAGACTGGGGACAGGTATCGACTACATGTGCAGGCTTCACTTGAACAAGAAGATAGTCGGGATTGGGGCGCCGGTCGCGACATACCTGCCTGCGGTGGCTGAGAGACTTGGCACGGGACTCGTGCTTCCCGAGCACATGGAGGTCGGCAACGCTGTGGGCGCGATCACGGGGAGTATCATCGAGAGCGTCGAGATAGTAATCATACCGAATCTAGCTCTTGGCGACACTCAGGATCCTCCGTGCACTCTTCACTCTCAGACAGAAAAGAGGGAGTTCCTCAAGCTGACAGACGCAATTGAGTACGCGAGGCGAGCGGCATCAGAAATGGCGAGCAGCCGAGCGGTGAGTTCCGGGGCAGACGACGTCGAGGTGGTCGTGGAGAACAGAGACACCTGCATGGGGCTCGGCAAGGGGTGGGGCGAGGACACCCTTGTCGAAGTCAAGATCGTCGCGACGGCGGTCGGAAAGCCGTATCAGTTCTTCGTGTAGGATCTAGACAACGCCGGATAGTATCGAAAAGTCAGAAACTTCCGTACCTCTCCGCCGCTTCTCTGAGCATCCTAATGTTCTCGATCGGAGTCTTGAAAGGCATCTCGCATCCAGGCCCAATCATCAGCCCCGGTCTGCGGCCGTAGCATTCTATCACCCTCTGGACCTCCGCTTCCACTTCCTTCGCAGTCTTCTTGAACATCAGCACTTGGTGGTCGATACCAGCGATCGAGCAGCATGTGTCCCTGAGAGAACTGAAGGTCTTCCTGATGTCGACCGCCGTGACGTTGAAGTGAACGGCGCTCGGCCTCAAAGCTGCCTGGAGATCGATGTACGGCTTCGCCGCGCAATTATGAATTATGGTGAGGAGTCCGAGTTTCTTGTAGTGGTCGACTTCTTTCTTCAGGTATTTAATGTCGAAGAGTTCGCACAGCGCAGGACTGGTTTGCTCGGCCCCGGCCGTTCCGTTCTCGATGAAGACGGTAGAGGTCCCCAATTCAACAAGCCTATCTCCGTAAATCTTCGACGATTCGGTCACGATATCGAGCATCTTGTCGGCCGTGGACGGGGAGAGTACAATGTCCGTCAAGAGGCCCTCGTACCCTCTGAGATTGCTGGCGATAACGAAGGGGGAGTCGATGCAACCCACGACCGCCACTTCCTTGCCGATCTTGCCCTGCATTATTCCCGCGGCCTTGAGCGGCACAGACCAGAACTCATCGTCCATGGGGTCGACCACAGCGAGCTTGTCGACGTCCCCAGGTTCTTGGACTGCGAACTTCAACGGTTTGGGGTAGTAGTCCTTCTCGGGAAACGTCCATTCGGTCCCGAGAGCCTGCGCTTCGATCAGGATGTCTCCCCAGCCGGCCATCACGTTGTCATATCCGAACAGTCTGTGCGTTTCAAGGCAGATATCCGCGAAGACGCGGGGATCGCTGAACCCTTCCCGTATCGTCATACCAGTGGACGAAGTGACCCAACGGGCGCCTCCAAGATGTTGGTAGAACGTAGGCACGTGATCCGGAGTCTCCATCCTAAGCGCAGCCTCGAACCGCTCCTTCGGGGTCATATGCCCCGTGCATATACCAGATAAGGTCTTTCTACCTTTTGGCGAGACCAACCTTCTACACAATAACATCCTCCGAGCCTCGGGGCTCGCGCAGGTTTATTATGTCTCAGGGATGTATGCCTCTCCTCGGATGGTGCTTCCTGATGATGGGACTCGTTTTTTACGACAGCGTTCACGGCAACACAAGACAGGTCGCCGAGGCGATAGCGGAGCAGATCAAGGCGGATGGGCATCAGGCCAGGATCATCAATCTAAGTAGTGATTCAGCGTGCACGATGCAGGGCGACTTCATGTTCATCGGGTCGCCGACGAGATACTCAACGATGACGGGTCACGTGAAGAAGTTCATCAAGAGGCTCGATCAATCGATTTGGGGGGACAAGCCAATCTGCGCCTTCGAGACATACGGTCCTGTGGAAGAGGGAAAGGTCGTAGCTAGCAAGACCAATGAGAAATGGATCACAAGTGGCGCGTCAAAGAAGATTCTGGATATGCTCAAGGACAGAGGATTCAACATCCGTGCTCCTACTCTCAGACTGGCGGTGACAGGGTTAAAGGGGCCGCTCGCTTCTGGGCAGATCGAGGAAGCCAAGAAATACACGCATGAGTTCATCGACTCAATCGGCGGGTAGCTCTGCGCAAGCGGCGCTGAGTCATTGCATCGGAATCGATTCTTTCTGAGGTGTCTCGGTCAAGATCTCCCAGCCGTGCTCAGTATTGCGATCTCCTCTTCCGTGAAGAGAACGATCACGTACCAGCCAACCAACAAAAGGAGCGGAAGGTGGATCTTACGCCTCGCCTTCTCTCCTATCTTGACGGAACCGCTGAATCTCGGGACCTTCGCCTTCTTCGTGATCGAGCAGATCAGCTCGCCGGATTCGTCGAAGAAGGACCACTGCGGCTTCCAGAGCCCGAGACGGCGAAACTCGAAGACTTGTCCGTCTGCCATCTGAAGCAGACCATTGTGGCCGAGCTTCATCTCCATCTTCCCGAAGTCATCCTCGATGCTGAGTCGGCGGATCGTGACGAAAGGATGAAGGAACCCTCCTCTCTTGAAACTGAACGACTCCTCAGCACAGACTCCTAGTGCAAGCGACCCGAACGGCTTCTTCCAGGTGAGAGTGCCGTAAAGCTCAGCGCCCGCGAGGAGTTCATGATATCTGCTTAGGGCCTTCGGCTGGACCCACTCGAGGGTCTGAACTCGCGACCTCTTCAGTGATTTCATCAGTATCTCCTTGACTCCCTTCAGTCATCAATCGCGCCTCTGAGACATAGACTTTCTCGCTGTCATTCGGGCTTCATGGTCGTCTCATATCACCATCTGGGTCTTTCCTTGCCTTCGCTCGTCTCTTCCATTT